>NZ_JACJSA010000003.1:300000-527059 GCF_014697545.1 Oscillatoria sp. FACHB-1407
TGGATTACAACAGGACGAGTCGCAGCCGCCTAGTATAGCGATCGCCAAAACCATTAGGACATTGAATTTGAGTCTTGCCGAGAGAGCCGCGATTAATCGCATCTGTCCTGTTGAGTGTCGCGTCTTAACTGAGGTGACTACGGCTATACCTTACGAAACTATTGAGAACTGTAACAGCAGATTGCGATCGCTTAGTGACGTGAATTTTCCTAACTACGATCTTAGATCAGGTTAAGAAAGCGGTAATCTGAAATTAAGCCAGTCAAGTTGCTAATACCAAACTCTATCGATACACGGTTTGACATTAGCTCATCAACTCTCAACAAGAATTACATCCCGTTTGGCTGGTTTAGCAGTTAGAAATGCTTCGTCTCATCCTTCAGCTATCGGCACTGTGTCCACCTGGCTCTTTACCCTGGTTCTCTACAGTTTTGCAACCAAGTTGTAGCCAAACCCTCTATCTTTAACTCATCTGTTGATGGCTGAACCTCCGGTTTAGAGTGAGCTATTGCTTTGCAAATAGCTTGAACTTAATCACAATTTCTCATCAGTGAAAGTGAGGTTTTTATGAGTGCAAACGTGCTTTCCGGCTCACGAAATGTGGCGATCGTGGGACCGTATCTCAGTGGCAAAACAACCTTGTTAGAAAGTATTTTGTCTGTCACAGGAGCCATTTCTCGTAAAGGAAAAGTCGCTGACCGTAATACCGTGGGTGATAGCTCGACCGAAGCCCGCGATCGCCAAATGAGTGTTGAGTTGAATGCCGCCAGTACCGATTATGGCGGCATTCGTTTTACATTCCTCGATTGTCCCGGTTCCGTTGAGTTTGTTCAGGAAACTTACAACGCACTGATTGGGGTAGATGCGGCGATCGTGGTGTGTGAACCCGACGCCAATCGCGTGTTGACCCTGGCTCCATTGCTTCAGTTTCTCGACAATTGGGAAATTCCCCATTTAGTCTTTATTAATAAGATGGATCGCGCTCAGGGCAATTTTGCGGAGATTCTCCAGGCGTTAAAAGGAGTCTCTAGCCGTCCCCTGGTGCTGCACCAATATCCCATCGGGCAAGGCGAGTACCTCACAGGTTTCATCGATCTCGTCACCGAGCAAGCCTATCAATACCATCCCGGAGCACCCGCCGATCCGATTCCTTTGCCTGCTGACCTGGAAGACCAGGAGCAAGCGGCTCGACTGGAAATGCTCGAAACCCTGGCAGATTTTGACGATCACCTGCTAGAAGAACTGTTGGAAGAGATTAACCCTACAGAAGACGAAATTTTACAAGACCTGAAGATGGAGTTGGGTGCAGACCTGATTGTGCCCGTGTTTGTGGGTGTCGCAGAGCAAGACTTTGGCGTGCGTCCGTTGCTCAATGCCCTGCTACGAGAAGCACCCGATGCTCAATCTACGATTGAACGACGCGGTATTACCCTGGAAGACGCTCAAGCTCCACTGGCGCAAGTGCTCAAGACCTATTTCACTCCTCAAGGCGGCAAGCTGTCCCTCGTGCGGGTTTGGCAGGGCACGTTGACCGATGGTATGACGCTCAACGGCATTCGGGTTGGCGGTATTTATCAACTCGCTGGGCAACAACAGCAGAGCATTCCCCAGGCTCCCGCTGGTAGCATCGTCGCCTTGGGTCGATTGGAAGGCATCAAAACCGGAGATACCCTCAACACCGATGCTCAACTGGTGGATATGTTGCCCAAGGCAGAACGGTTGAATCCAGTCTATGCGCTGGCGATCGCCGCTGAAAAGCGCAGTGATGAAGTGAAGCTGAGTACTGCCATCAACAAACTGCTGGAAGAAGACCCATCTCTCTTCTGGGAGCAACACGGGGATACTCATGAGGTGATCTTGTGGGGACAGGGCGACATTCACCTGCAAGTCGCGCTCGATCGCTTGCGCCGCAAATATAACCTGCCGATGAACACCCACCTACCCCAGGTGCCTTACAAGGAGACCATCCGCAAAGCAAGCTCTGCGATACACGGACGCTATAAGCATCAAACCGGAGGACACGGACAGTTTGGTGATGTCTATCTGGACATCAAACCACTGGCACGGGGCGAAGGCTTCACCTTTAAAGAAACGATTGTCGGTGGAGTGGTGCCTAAGCAATACATTCCTGGCGTTGAGATGGGCGTGCGGGAATATCTGGGGCATGGTCCCCTCGGCTACCCGGTGGTGGATGTATTGGTGACACTAACCAACGGTTCCTATCATGGCGTGGACAGTTCAGAGCAAGCCTTTAAGCAAGCGGCTCGATTGGCAATGCAAGAAGGCATGCCCAAGTGTGAACCCACCTTGCTAGAACCGATTGTGGCAATCACGATCAATGTGCCGTCTGACTTCACCTCAAAAGTGTTGCGGCTGTTGAGTGGTCGGCGTGGGCAAATTCTGGGTTATGACAGCAAACCCAACTGGCGCGGTTGGGATCAGGTCTTAGCTCACCTGCCTCAAGCCGAAATGCACACACTGATTGTCGAGTTGCGATCGCTCACCATGGGCGTTGGCTTCTTTGACTGGCAGTTCGACCACCTGCAAGAAGTGCCTGACAAAGTGATGGAGCGGGTACTCGCAAAGAACGGCAAGTAAGGAGGAAAAGATAAAGGATAAGGGATAAAGGGATGAAGGATAAAAACTAGTGGTCAATTGTCAATCGTCAATTGCCATTCGTTTTTTCCTTCATCCCCCGTCCTTTATTATTCTTTCCTTTTCATCCTTTAACCTTCTATCTTTTATCCTTCAATCCCCTACTCTCTACTCCCTTACTCCCCTCTATCCTGGTCGATCACCTGCCTGAAAACGAAACCAGGAGTCGCGCAAAAATCGGGGGGCGGGATGTCGTGCGTCATATGCCACGATCACGTTAGTCAGTTCTCGTCCGGGTTGCATGAGAATTCTGCCTTGATACGCCAGGGCAGAGGACGAGCCACCGTCTAAGTTCATCGCTTCGCTACAACCGATCGCCCGCATGACACGAGCTTCTTGAGAGAGAGATAGCTCTCGCAGGAATGTCACCAAAATCAGCTTTTTGCCACTGGCCGGAAAGCCGATCGCCGAACGGGCTGCCACTCCAAAAATTCGCGGATCGCGAAACCCCTCGGTGCGAGGAGCCAACCAGACGCGCCCATTGCGCAATAAGCGTGGACCTCCGGTAATGGAAAACCAATGCTGATGCCAACTGGGTCTGCCATCTACCCGGGCTGTGATCAGTTCGGGGCGATTGCCAGCGCGAATTCCCAGCGTTGTTCCATAGTTTTCGTTGGGGCTGTACCGCAAAAACTCGCCCCCTGACACCAAATTGCCCATGATGCGCCGTTCGGCATCTAGACTAAAAAACGTGCCACTGGTGACAAAGGCAGCATGATAACGTGCCACCATTTGCCCAAAGGATTCGTCGCCATTTGTTCCGTAGGGGTTGCCCAGGTTGGGATTGTTGGCAAGTCCGATCGCCAAAAAGGTGTGAGGGTCAGATAAATCAATCACAGTTTGATATAGCGGCACTCCTGCAACGACGCTGCGCCGGAGATAGACTGACTGGGCGAGCGCGGGTGGTGTAAAGGAGGATAGCCCTGTAACCAACGCCGCCCCACTTAAAAACAGGAAAGACCGCCGCCCCAACTTGTTGGGCGTAGAAGAGGATTTAGAGACAGGCATAACCTAATGAGAAGAGAAAAGAAATGCAGATGAGGGATGAATGAGGGGAAAGGTTAATCGTTGAATTGTGAATGGTCGATTATGAGCGGCTCAGCTTCTTCCATTGCCCGCTGACCATTGACAGTTAACGATTGACTATTAACCAATTAACCAATGACCAATGACTATTAACGATTGACCATTGACTACTGACTACTGACCATTAACTACTAACCATTGACTGTTGACAATTGACCACAGGTCTCTCAGACCAACATAGTCCCCGCTATCATGCCCGAACAATCTTCGGTTCTTGCAGAATTGTCACAGAGGTTTGCAAAACAAAGTGGGGAATAAAGGGGCGATCGCACGTCGCGAACGGGCTGAAGTGATGCCGGAGCAAATTGCATCAAGGGCTACAGTCTCCGTATGAGTACTTAGCCAAAACTTTATATCCCAAATTCCTAGTTGAAGATTCAGTCAATCTACCTAAAATTAGTAGTCCTTCCGGAAAATTGCGGATATCGTCGTAGACATCAGGCATTGGTTTTCTGTTTTTAATTCTTGAAGTCAAACGGAACGAAGTTATGCAAACCCTCCTTGCCCGTCCTCAAATCGCTGCAATTCAACCCTCTGGTCACATTAATGCAGCGAACGCCGATGAGTTTCGTCAGCAATTGTTAGCAGGCATCACCGCTCAACCTGCTAAAAATATTGTGGTAGACATGGAGACTGTGGAGTCAATGGACAGTGCAGGTTTGGTGGCATTAGTTGCTGCTCTGACTCATGCTCAACAGTTGAATAAGCGGTTGATGATTTGTAGCGTTTCTTCCCGCATCCGCATCATCTTTGAATTGACTCAGTTAGATCGCGTTTTTGAAATGTTTGAAAACCGCACCGCAGCGGAAGTGGCGATCGCTTAATTAATGGTTTCAAGACCACGTTCCAAAGGTACCGTTTACTAGCAAGCTTCATTAATTCTTGAGATTGGGTTTGAAAAAGGGGATGAGGAGGGTAGTGATGCCTCCTTATCCCCTTTAGTCTTGATCAAGAATGAGTAAGGTACTGACAATCTTGCTGAAATATAGCTTTAGTCAGAAAGCTTAAGACAAAAGCAATGGTTGAAACACTGATTTTAGGGGGTTTCCTGACTCGCCTCCACTTTATCGGTGGCTACGACCATATAGCCCAAAGCATCAGCCTCATATGGATTGAATTCAGTTTAATTCAGTCGAGCGGTGAACTTTGTTCTGATAACCGCGAATTGATTCGGCTTACCTCGAATTGATGTGGTACGAGAGAGAAGTACGGAGGCTTTGCTTCCAGATAGCTTCTACCCCCGTCCCACATCTCGTTTTACCAGACCCTTTGGGCGCGATACATCAAAATTTAAGCTCGGCTCTGTCGCTTTGCGCGATTGAGTCGTCTGAGTCGGTGGATTGCCAATCCACACAACCCAATAAACATAATGTCTACAGCGATCACCGCTCCGACTTGTTGCCAGAGCTGTGAGGGGTTGGGGCAAGCAATTGGTGGTTCATGGGAGCACAGATAATCCCAGATGACAATCCAGGGAAGCGTTCCAAAAATCCACAGAATCCCAATGACAAGCAAAGAAACCCACAACTTCACCATCTGCGTCACCTCATGCAGTTATTGAACGTCAGGCACTCAATGAGCGGCTTTATTAGTTTCTGCTACGACAAGCGGTTAGCCTGCTCTCTCAAGAGATAGAAATTCTTGATTTTTGAAGTCATATTGCTCTGAAAGTTCCCTGATGTGTCCAGAGTGTTGGCAACGATCTCACCTCATAAGTGGAGCGATCGCCACTCCGCGACAGAGCTACATTGCAGCGGAATCAAAGTTAGCTCCCATCGGTGGACGCAATTTTGATAGCAATGGTAACTCAACAATATTTCTGGGCAGATTAAAAACAGCCAGTAAGTGACCATCTTGCATTGATGCCCCATCGCCCCAAGGTCTGTACTGCTCATCCTTAGCAAGCCAAAAGCTTAGCAAGCCAAAAGCTTAGCAAGCCAAAAGCTTAGCAAGCCAAAAGCTTAGCAAGCCAAAAGTATTTGTCACCATAAACTCAGGGAATAGCTATGCCTACCTCAGTAGACCTCAAAGGCGTCCGAATCTCTGGACTGGAGGTTACTTCAGCCTTCGTAAACGGTCAAATTTATCAATTTTCTAATATCTCCATTGGCGTTCTACCTCCTCTAACGGGCAGTAATCCCAGCAACACTGATCTCGTCCAGGTCAGTAACGGTAGTCTTTCCTACGATGGCAACACCTTAACCATCACTGGAGCATTTTCCGCGATTAAACCAAACGCTGGTTCTCAAGAGGACAGATTTCTCTACCAGGGCACGTTGACCTTCGACAGTTTGGATATTGCTAACGGCAGTGGCAGCCCTGATGATGCCTACGCTATTACAGCAACGGCTTCTGTGTCTGGTGCTTTGTTGCCCTACACCTTCATGCCTCAGAGCTTGACCTTTCAATCCGGGGGCAAAGACAATCCCCACACGCTAGTTGCCTCAGGACAAGTTACTCCAGGCGATAGCTACACCGATGTGTTTAATGCCTTTAACTTAGACGCCGTAACCCTGACCTACGGTGACGACCAGATCACCAATAATCTCAACCTTAGCCTTCAAGGTGGAAATTTTGATGTAGAGCTACCCTTCCTGGAACACTACAGCTTAGAAGCTGAGGGAGCAAACCTTGAACTGAGTATCAATCCCTTTAGCCTGATATTGACAGGCAGTTACAACCTCAAAGAGAAAGATGAAGAAGCACAAGACAAGACCGTTGGGAGTTTGCTTTTGAGTGGAGCAACCAATTCAATTGCCAACGCGATCGTTTTTCAACCATCCGCAACGGATGCATTCAGCTTCAACGGTTCCATTGCCCTCAGCAATATCAAACTCTTTGATGAGGATGCGATGAATCAGTGGATTGGATTCAACTCGCTAACCTACACCAGAAGTGGTGCCAATTGGACAGGTTCTGTGTTTGTCACGATCACACCTAATAAGGGTTGGGACAATGGCAGCCCTATTTTTGATTCTGAAAACGCTGAACAATTCGGTGGCACCATTGGATTTGTCAATGGTCGTCTCAATACCCTGGGATTTGATATTAACCTGCCAAACAGCCCTGGAATTCCCTTTGGTCCCATGGCTATCAAAGGGGGTGGTTTCTTTGTAACGGGACTTGCGCCAGGGCAACTCCGGGCACTAGCAGGCAACGTAGTGATGGCGTCCGAACTAACGCTGGAGGATACCCCTGTAGTCTCCTTGACTGCCGGAGTCGCAATCAACGAAGAAAGCATTGCTCTGCTGGTTGCCAGTCAGCAGGATATGTCTAACTTTTTGAATGAGATACAAGACGCTGAAAGTGGAACCAATGCCAGTGAAAGTGTCAGCAGCTACGCTGAAAACTTGCCGAAAGCGTGGGATGACGAAACTCCCGGTCTGAGCATTCTAGATGGCAGAACAAAAGCGAATGGTTCAGCCATTTTGGATTGGGAAAGTGGCATCTATGAGCTGGATGTGTCCGTTTCTTTATCGATTCCAGATGTCGCAGAAGACTTTATCCAGGGACAGGCAACATTCTCCATTGATAGTAATCTTGACTTCAAGTTATTTGCTAATGTCGATGTCGTGATTCCCGACAGTATTCCGTTGATTGGTGGCAAGCAACTGGCGGACGTTGGAGGAATCATTAACTACACCAACAACAATAATCGTTCTGATGACTTTGCCGCAGGTTGGTTTGAAATTGACCTGGGGTTCTGGAGCAAGGAGGTTGGCGGTCAGGTGAACTTTGATGGAACGACGCGCCTCTTGGGGGCAGATCAGATTGCACAACTGGAGGCAGCAGGGGCAGAGTCGGTTACGCCAGCCCAGTCTCAGGGTCTTACCTTTAATCGTTCTGGTGAGACGTACATGGCGATCGAAGTAAATTATGGCAGTCCGAACAACCGCCCCAGCAATGGTTTCTTTAGCCACGTCACGGCTACCTTTGAGGAAATCAATCCATCCTTCCTGGATGAATTCGTCCTACAGGACACGTTGAAAGCGGTTAATTTGCAAAGAGAGGCTCAGCTTGTCTACTCCACACCCACGTCTGATCTGTTCGTTTTGGGTGAACCCAACTCGCCAATTGATCTGACTCGATATCGGCTCACAGGCATTAACAATGGTTTGTTCACCAATTTTGATTATTCGTTTTACGACTTCAGCAATGCGGCTCCTCAAATTACGATTCAGCAGCTTGAGTTACAACAAGGAGCATCACGACTACAAACCACTTCACAGGCGCGATCGCAAGCCAGCAGGGGAACGGATAGCGTCACCATTCACTATGGAGCATTTGATGCGGATTCCAGAGCGAAAGTTAGCCTCTACTATGACACCGATGGCGAAGGCTACGATGGAGTGTTAATCGCTAAAAATCTCAGAGAAAGGGATCGTCGGAGCCGTTACATCTGGGATACGCGCAACCTGGATGCGGGCAAATACTACGTTTATGCGGTGGTGGAAGATGGCGGGAATGTGCCCCAGATGCATTATTTCCATCGCCCCATTGTCATCTCAGAGGCGGGAGCGTCGGCTCGTGTGACCGGAGTTGAGGCAGCCTGGACGGGCAACGACAGCGTTACCTTAAGTTGGTCACCCGCCCGTGCTAGGGATATTGCCTACTATGCGATTGACTATACCGATCAAGCATCGGGCATTTCAGAAAACCGTACGGTGACTGTCGGCGGTAACCAAACGAGCCTCACCATTCCAGATTTGCAGATTGGTGATATCTATCGCTTCACGGTTCGGGCGATCGACCAGGACGGCAATGACAGCCTGGAGAGCGAGTCAGTTGCTGTGCTGGTAGGCAACCGAGCCACTGCCAAACTGGAGGCAGGAGAGTGGCATTCCATGGCTCGACCGGGAAGACGTTACACGGCGACTCTTGACCTGGAGGATAATGAAGCCGCAACGCTACTCAAAGCCCCGAAAGGTGCAAAACTTAATCAGGATGGTCGGTTCTCGTGGCGAGTTGCACCGACGGCTTCGGGATGGCAGGAAGTTCGTATCCAAGTCACTGACCCCTACGGTCGCCGAGAGGTGATTGAGCGACAGATTTTTGTCCAACCTCGCCCAGGGCAGCGTTCCATCAGAGGTCAATCCTTTTCCCCTGCTGATCATCTTGTGGGTGAGGTGAGAGTGGGTAGTCCTGATCGGTTAACGGATAATTCCCAAGCGCTTGTGGGTACGTTGAGAGACGATCGCTTTATGTTGCAGCCCAATCGTTTTATCCAGATTAAGCACTTTGACGATGGAGAAGATTATCTGCAAGTCAAAAACACGACGTTTGACGAGTTTGATATTGTGCAGCAGGGCAAGAACACCCTGATTCAACTCGATGGCAAGACCATTGCTGAACTCTATGGACTTCGATCTTCCTTAATCACAGCTGCTGATTTCGTTCTATCGTGAATGAGCAACTTTGCTGTGAACAGACGTTAAGCTAGTGTCTGTAGCTTAGCAGAACGGTACTATGCGATCGCTCAATCGAGTCTTAGTCAGCCTCAAAGCCTATTGGCTCATTGTCATTGGGGCGATCGCTAGTTTGTTGTTGTTAACCGCAGCCAATGCGATTACCCCCCAACTGTTTCGTTGGGGTATTGATCAGGGTATTGCTCAGGGCAATCTACAAGTTGTGTTTTACAGTGCGATCGCAATGCTGTTGGTGGCGATCGCACGAGGTATTTTCAACTTTGGGCAAAGCTTTTGGGCAGAGCAGATTTCCCAGAATGTTGCCTACGATCTGCGAAATAGGATCTTTAAAAAGATTCAAAATCTAAGCTTTAGCTATCACGATCAAGCACAGACCTCGCAACTGTTGACGCGCATCACCAGCGACGTGGAGCAGATTCGCACTTTGATTGGCACGAGCCTGATCCAGGTGGTTAGCTCGGTGGTGACGCTGGCTACGACTGCCATCATTTTGCTACTGATGAACTGGCGATTAGCGTTAGTCACGTTATCGGTGGTTCCGCTGGCAGGCTTACTGCTGGCTCGCTTCCTGGCAAAAAATCAGGCAACCTTTGCTCTGGCTCAAGAACGGTTGGGCGACCTCAACGCCGTACTGCAAGAAAACCTGATGGGCGTGCGGGTCGTGAAGGCATTCGTGCGAGAGTCGGCTGAGATGTCTCGCTACACCGACCTCAACGATGAGTTAATTCAGGTCAATATGCGAACGATTCAAGCGATTCGCAATACCTTTCCCTACATTTTCTTGTTAAGCAACTTGATTGGGGTTGCAGTGATTGCCTATGGTGGCTTTCAGGTGATCGAAGGCAGCTTTACCATTGGTGAATTAGTGGCATTTAATTCCTATCTATTGCTGCTGTTGCAACCGATTTTGTTAGTTGGCTTTGCGGCTCCTGTGATTGCTCAAGCTGCTGCCTCTGCCGATCGCGTCTACGAAGTCGTAGATGCCCAGATCGAAATTCGCAATCGTCTCAATGCTATTCCCTTAAAAGATTGCATTGGGCGCATCACGTTTGAGAACGTCCATTTCCGCTATCCCGGTGCGACCACGGAAGCCCTCAAGGGCATCTCTTTTGAGACACGTCCGCGAGAACTGATTGCCGTTTTAGGCATCACCGGATCGGGCAAAAGCACGATCATGAACCTGATACCTCGTTTCTACGATGTCACCAAAGGCTCCATTCGCATTGATGGGGTGGATGTGCGAGATCTGCAACTCGAAAGTTTGCGATCGCAAATTGGCATCGTCTTTCAGGAGACGACTCTCTTTTCCGGCACCCTGCGGGATAACATTGCCTACGCTAAACCCAACGCCTCACTGGATGAAATTATCGCGGTTGCCAAAACGGCTCAAATTCACGACTTTATCGACAGCTTGCCAGAGGGCTACAACACCGTCGTCGGAGAACGGGGCATTGGCTTGTCTGGTGGGCAAAAACAACGAGTGGCGATCGCCCGAACTCTTCTCACCGACTACCGCATTCTGATTCTGGACGACAGCACCTCCGCCGTTGATGCCAAAACGGCGAGTCAGATCCACGAAGCACTGGATGATCTAATGCGCCACAAAAACTGCACCAGTTTCGTGATCGCCCAACGCATCAGCACCATCAAAAACGCCGATCGCATCTTTTTAATGGATCAGGGCAAACTCGTCGCCTGCGGCACCCACGAGCAACTGATGCACACCAGCCCGCTCTATGCCTTCATTCTGGAATCGCAAATGCAAAAAACAGGGACTACACCGCGATCGAGCCTGCTCAAGCATCCTCCATTTTGAGGAGGGAAATGGGGAATAGGGAGTAGGGAATTCAGAAGCAAGGGATCTAGATCACCTGTAAGAGTGATTTTGTTGCCTTACTCTTGTCGCTCCTTCCCCATTGGCTACAATAGGGAAAGGTTCTACTGCGGCGTTGGTGACTGCCAATAACGTTTTATGATCTACAACTCTACTCATAAGGGGAGCAAGATGTTTCAGTGGCAGTAGACTGGGCAAGTACCCAGAAACTTAAAACTGGAGCCAAGAACCCCACCTGGATTTATCCAGGTCAAAAACTGAGGTAAGACGGCGTTGTGGGGAACTCATTAATTTTTTATCCCTTGTCATTGCGACGAGGGAATTTTTGTTTAAGGACTGAGTGCTGAGTGATGGGGTTAGGGTGAAGGTTGCGTCACGCTTTGCAGGGCTGATGGAGTGTGGGGTGATAGCGTGACGGGGTGATCGGTGAACCGTAAAGACGCGATTAATTGCGTCTCTTTCCTCCACTCCCTCACTCTCCCACTCCTTTACTCCCTCCCTCTCCCACTCCCTCTTCCTTCCCTCCTCATACTTCAATTCAATTCTTTACTTTTCTCCACGGTACACGTTATAGTGGTTAAAGCGTAGTCGTTATGAGTTCATTCAAGTACATCTATGACAAACCCACCCGTTGAAAACGTTGTCATTATTGGTTCGGGTCCGGCGGGTTACACTGCCGCCATTTATGCCGCACGGGCAAACTTAAAACCATTTGTGTTTGAGGGATTTCAAGCAGGAGGGCTACCGGGTGGACAGCTAATGACCACGACCGAAGTCGAAAACTTTCCCGGTTTCCCAGCGGGTATCACCGGACCTAACTTGATGGATAACATGAAGGCTCAGGCAATTCGCTGGGGTGCAGAGTTGGTAACAGAAGATGTTACCCATGTAGATTTCAGTCAGCGTCCGTTTGTGATTCGCTCTGAAGAACGAGAAGTCAGAGCGCATAGTGTCATCATTGCTACAGGTGCAACAGCAAAACGATTGGGCTTGCCCTGCGAACGTCAATTCTGGAGCCGGGGCATTTCTGCCTGTGCGATTTGTGATGGGGCAACTCCGATCTTCCGCAGTGCTGAGTTAGCGGTTGTTGGTGGAGGTGACTCTGCCGCCGAGGAGGCAGTTTACCTGACTAAGTACGGCTCTCATGTGCATTTGTTGGTGCGAGGCGAGAAGATGCGTGCCAGCAAAGCGATGCAAGATCGGGTGTTGAGCAATCCTAAGATCACGGTTCACTGGAACACAACTGTCCTGGATGTGTTTGGTGAGGAAGATCACATGAAGGGATTAAGACTCCTGGATGTGAAGACTAAAGAAGAGAGCGAGTTGCATGTTCGCGGCTTGTTCTACGCGATCGGGCACACTCCCAACACATCTCTCTTTAAAGGTCAGATTGAATTGGATGATGTGGGTTACATCGTTACCAAACCCGGTTCAGTTGAAACCAATGTAGAAGGGGTTTACGCCGCAGGCGACGTGCAAGATCACGAGTTCCGTCAGGCAATCACGGCGGCGGGCACAGGCTGTATGGCAGCCATGTTGGCAGAACGTTGGTTGTCCGTGAATGGTTTGGCGCAAGAGTTTCATCAATCAGCCGACTCAGAGAAACCCGCTGAGGAGCACCACTACAAAACTGAAGAGGAGCAAGCGGCTGAGTTTGACCTCAATCGGACTCGTCATGTGGGTGGCTATGCGTTGCGGAAGCTGTATCACGAGAGCGATCGCCTGATTGTGGTGAAGTATGCCTCTCCCACTTGTGGTCCCTGTCATACGCTTAAGCCGATCCTGAGCAAGGTAGTGGATGAGTTTGACGGTCAAGTTCACTACATCGAGATTGACATTGAAGAAGACCCCGACATTGCCGAGTCGGCGGGTGTTACCGGAACTCCCACTGTGCAGTTCTTTAAGGACAAAGCTCTGGTGACTCAACTCAAAGGCGTAAAGCCCAAGAGCCAATATCGGGAAACCATTCAAAGCAACTTGAACACGCCTGCCGTCGTTTAAGTCGCTGAACGTGAGGTGAATTTGAGCAGGATGGCGATCGCAACCGCGTAAACTGTCCTGCTTTTTGCTTCTCCCTTTTTGCAGATGTTGGAGGTAATAGCAGCCGATACAAGTGATACGGCACGAACCAGAAACCCTTCAGTTTCTAGGATTGTGTCTCTACATCACGTTGGCTGTGATCACACTGTTTTAAGGAGAAGTTTATGAACAAGAAATTTGTAGGACTATTGTTAGGGCTGGGTTTGGCGGCTGTTTTAGGGGCATGTGCGGGTGGTGAAACATCATCTCCAACCGAGTCTCCTGCGGGAGCACCTGCCGATCCTGCTGTGGCACCGGAGTCTCCTGTTGACGCACCAGGCAAGGCTTCACCTACTGACTCTCCTTTACCTGGAGCAACACCAACTCCTGCCACGTCTCCGTCGTCATAAAGGTTTCGCTTTTCCTCAAAGTTTTTCCATAAGGGGAACGGCTGGTTCAAGGCAACCCACACTCATCTGGTTTTGAGAGCCTGCGTTCATCGTTGGCAGCGACTCTCTTGATAGGATGGCTGTTGTGGGTTGTTTGTTTATAGTCAGTTCACAGCATGCTGTTATTACAATTCAGCACCTCGCACTACTGCCGCAAAGCTCGATTGGCATTGGGCTATAAGGGTATTGCGTTTGCTGTAGAAAATTTGACCCCTGGTGTTCATGCCTTACGAGTCAAGCCTTTGACGGGAGCTACAACCCTGCCAGTGCTCTTGCCCCAAGTCGAGGGCAAACCTATCGCCATTGGAGATTCCACTCACATTTTGCAATTTTTGGAACAGGTTCAGCCTGACCCGCCGTTGTTGCCTGTGGATGAAGCCCTGACCCGTGAGGTTTGGTTACTAGAGGATTGGCTAGACGAAAGCATCGGTACGGCAACTCGTTTCGTCTACTATGACTATCGGGCGGGCGAAGGGAAGCAGATTGACCCATCTCTAGCCAGTCAGGTGGTGATTCGAGTGGTGCGATCGCAATATGGTATGAATGCGGCACGGGTGCAGTTAGCAGCCGATCGCCTGAGTCGGGCACTGGAGATTTTAGGAGAACGGTGGCAGTCACAGCCTTATCTGGTCGGGGACTGCTTGACAGCGGCGGATATTGCAGCGGCGGCTCTGCTGAGTCCCCTGGCTCTCATTCCCCACTATCGCCAGACCTACCCATGGCTGTTTGACCGCATTACCGAAATTCATTGCCGCTGCGGGGAACCTTTACCCCCCGGTTTAACCGTCAACTCATGAAAACGACGCTGATATTGCTGATATTTAGGAAGGGTATGGGACGTCAACATCGCTGGCTGATGTGGGGGTGGAGTGCGATCGCCGTTGCGTTGCTTTATACCGTTCCAGGAGCGATCGCCGCTGAAGTTGTTGCCGAGGCAACGCTTCCCCCTCCCGATGACCTACCCGAAGAAGTGGCACGAACGCAAATTATTTTAGAGGGGCGATCGCCTGTAGATGGTCGCCCGCTCACAGCAGCAGAGTATGCTGAACTGCAAGCTCAGTTAGAGGCTCGCGATCGCGCTCCGCTCTTACGTCGAGAGATTCGACAAGTCATCTTCCTGCTACAGTTTCGTCGCGGCATCTATGATCTGCTGCCGTTTTTACCAGAGTAGGGAGAGGCAAGAGGGAAGAAGGATCAAGGATCAAGGATCAAGGATAAAAGGGAAGAGAAGATGTAGGAATAAAGGGTGATGGGGTGATGGGTAAGAGATAAGAGGTGATAGTCTACTCCCTCTCTCCCCTACTCTCCCACTCTCTTACTCCCCTCTATGCGGCGATCGCAATTTGGCTAGCACTGAGGCTCGGTGCTCCTGCCAGCGTTGCCAGTTGAATGGCAGCTTGCCCGCCAGCACCGTCAACATCGAAGCTGAGAACGCCGTTGTGATAGAGGAAGTTAGCACTACTGCCGATCGCGGTGTTGCCGTTAACAAAGATGCCTGTTGTGGCAGTGGCATCGGTGCTCAGGCTAACGCCGCTGACCAAGCCACCGCCAAATCCAGCGGCTGAGATGCGAATTATATCAGTATCATCAAAGTCAGTAATGGTGTCACCGCCATCTTGAAGCGTTCTGTAGACAAACGTGTCTTCGCTACCACCGCCCGTTAAGCGATCGCCTCCCTGACCACCCTCTAACACGTTGGCTCCGCCGTTGCCAATCAGGGTGTCCTTAAAGCGAGAACCAATGACGTTTTCAATGCTGTTGAGGGTGTCACGCTCGACGATCGCCCGATACCAGGCGTTACCCAGTTTGTTGTAACCCGCTGCGCTGGGATGTAAGCCATCTGTGGTCAGGTCGCTCATGCTGAGGGAGCCACCTGCGTTAGCAAAGTAGACGTTTTTGCCTTCTGCGACCTTTTGGCTGACCAATCCCGGTAAGCGATTGTTAAAGTCTTTGGCGCGTTGATCGCGAGTACTGCTCTTTTGAATGGGGGCGATCGTTGAGACAACGACCATCGCACTGGGAGCCAGAGTGGCAATCCGATCAATTAACCCGCTGACTCGACTGAGAATGGTGCTGCCAGAGGCTGAGCCAGTGTCATTCGTGCCGATCATCAGCAACACGACATTCGGCTGATAGGTGTTGAGAATGCCCGTATTGACCAGGTCACGGATTTGAGTGACTGTCCAACCTGGATGTCCCTGGTGGTCGCGATCGCCCAAACTGCTGCCACCATTGGACTGAGAGCCAACAAAGTCAATGTCGAGGTTGTCAGCAACAAAGTTTTGCCAGAGTTGGATGCGGTAAGCTCCAGGCACTGGGTTAACGGTGTGTTGCCCAGCCGTAATGGAATCGCCTAACGGCATAATGCGAGTTTGCGTGGCCGCGTCAAATAACGGACTGAGCACAACGCCCGTGTTTAGGTTGGCGACAATGCCTCGTCCCGATTGGGCATAGGTTGCTGTATCGTTGCCCACGCCACCCTCGATGCGATCGTGCCCAACTCCACCATCTAGTGTGTCGTTGCCCTCTTGCCCGTACAGTGTGTCGTCTCCTGCCAAACCGTTGATGATGTTGTCGGCGGAGTTGCCATTAAGGATATTGTTGCCGCTGGTGCCGTTGATTGGAGGGTTGGTTGTCGGTGATGGACTGGGTGCTGGGGCACTAGTAGGGACAAACTCGATGTAGTCGATGCGAGAGTTTTCACCCGCCATCAATGTTCCCAAAATTTTGAAGCTGTCTCCAGGGGCGATCGCCAATCCAGCGGCGACAGTTCTCGTCCGAAAGGTTTGGCTGCTGGCGCGGCTATAGCCCAGTTCTTCGGTCAATTGCCAGCTATCGAGTTGCCCGCCGTTGCGCTCAACCGTGATTTGAGACTGTCCGTCACTTTCGTCATAGTAGCCAATCACCACATCATAAAATCCGGCTGCCCCGTTAAATGTGGTTGTCGCAGAGCCACCATCGCTGCTGCCGACCCTGATGAACTGACCATTAGAGGCAAAGCTACCCGACTCAATGACGTAGTTGGTGTGGCTCATAGACTCCGCCTCAATCCGCAATCGCGTTGGGGCAGGAGGGACCGGAGTGGGCGCGGGAGCAGGAGCAGGGACCGGAGTGGGCGCGGGAGCAGGAGCAGGGGCCGGACTGGGCGCGGGAGCAGGAGCAGGGGCAGGACTGGGGGAGGCGATCGGGATAAATTCGATGTAGTCAACTCGCGCGTTTTCTCCTGCCTGCTGAATGCCCAAGATATCGATGCTGCTGCCTTGAGCGATCGCCAGGTTAGACGCGATCGTGCGGCGTACAAAGTTATTGGAACCAGCACGGGTGTTGCCTAAGCTCTGGTTCAATGCCCAACTATCCAGTTGAGTGCCATTAACGTTAACGGTTAGCTGAGCCACCCCATCGCTTTCGTCGTAGTAGCCAATCACGACCTGATAAGACCCACTCAGACCTGAGAAGACAGTGCTATACCCGCCTGTCGGACCGCTTAACATGGCGAGTGCCCCACCTGACGCAAACGACCCGGTTTCAACCACTGCGTTTGTCAGGGTCATTTTTTCTGCTTCAAGTCGAATCGTACTCATATCCCGTCTCTTGCTACTAGGTTCATCAGAGCGATCGCCGAGGGGTTTAGTTGCCCTTCTCAGTAATTCCCCTGATACCAACCTAGCGACTGGGAAACCCTTGCCACCACAAAAACGGTATCTTTTCATACCATCTTTAAGGTTTGAGTCGCATACAACTCACCTTAAATTTCACCAGTGAAGCGTCAAAAGTCTCAGAAGATAAGGATTTTCAAACATCAAAGATTTGGTAACGGTCGCTTTTGATCCCACCTTCTTTAAGAAGAACCGATGAAGCAATGGGTTAGTCGTACGATTTCATAATGCTTCTTTATGCAGGTAAAAACTTCTTTGTTTTTTGTTACCCTAGTTAAACTGATTAGTTGAGGATTTATTTATGCCCTACACCACAGAAGAAGGCGGTCGTTTGAATAATTTTGCAAACGAGCCAAAGATGTATCAGGCAGAACCTCCTACCCAAGGTCAAAAGATGGTTTATGCCATCCTTGGGATTGGTGGTCTTGCTCTGGTCGGTGGCTTAATTTTTATTGCCTTCTCCGTGTCGTAGTTGTCCTTACTTAATACATTCTTAAGAAATAAATCTTAATAGATTGAGGAATGATAGCAGTGGGTGTAAGGCTTAGCTTTGCACCCACTGTTTTTGTTGAAGAGATTCAAAAATTGGGCTTCCATAGCTAATACCAAATTAATGGGATCAAGGCAGATGTCGGTAGGGGCAGGTTTAGCGGTTTACTAACGGCCAACCCAAGAATTTATCTGCAAAACCCGCCCCTGCGAGCGTCCGCATTTGCACTGGAAACCATTTAAATCGGGATAACATGAATTCGGGAGAAGGATTTTGGGAGTTGAAACTGCTGCTACAGACGCAAACCCTGCATTGTCCAGAGTCCGCGTCGGCGGACTTAGCTCCCATAGCCGCGAATTCATTCGCCAGGTGTTCAACCCGTTTGATCTCTATAGATGGGAAGAGAGCAGAACAGACAGCAGCGATCTTATCCTGACCTGAATCGAAAGACTTGGAAGAGGGTTATAACCTCATTAATTTCCGTCGTTCTGATTGCGGTGTCTCGCTGTGACTGATCTATCCTTCCGCAAAATTCTAGGACTCAACCAGCAGACGTATCAACGCCTCCGAGTGGCGTTGAGCCTCAATCTACGTCGTCAAATATTTATCGCAGTTTGTGATGATTTAGCATTGCGCGATCGCCTTTCGGCTCGTCTGATTGAGGATGTCACTCCGACAAGCAAGTCGCAACCGCAGCAGACCCCTGCTCCTCGATATCCGCGATTAGTGACTCTGCCCCTTAACTCCAGCGATCCCAACCCGATCGCTCAAATGGTGCAATGGCTGACCCAATCTCCCCCTCCGCTGATTGGCAATCGGCGTGCTCCCATTCCTGCCTTTCAGTTGGTGGGGGTTGAGCAGTTAACCCGCGAACCTGCGGCAATTCAACGGTCATTTTTGACCCACTTGCAAGGCATTGAGCGCAATTTATCGATTCTCGAATCGAGCCTGATCCTGTGGGTGCCACAACCCTGGTTGCATACGCTGCCAGACTCGGCTCCAGAGTTTTGGCGGTGTCGCAGTGCGGTCTTTGAGTTTGTCGGGGATCCCACGCCGTTGCCTGCCCCTGCTCAAGAGGCACCTCCAGCGCGATCGCGTCCCCCGCAACCCATCCCTGATCCCGATCCCATCGACGATGCGGTTGAGGCAGAGACTCTGGCATCTGCAAGCAATGGCACCCAAGAGCAACTCTGGAAGCTATTAACTCAGGACTTGCCAGAACTTAACTCGGAGGCAGAGCCTGAAACGAACGGGCATGATACGGCTTCTGAAGAGGATGGGTTTGTTTTGCAAACTCAAACGGCTCGGATTGCGGCTCCAGTGGGGGCAACCTCTGTCAAAGTCATTGATGCGCCTCCAGCGATCGCAGTCAAAGCTAAAGTAGCCGCTCCGACTCGCCCCCCAGCCCAAGCCCCGACTTCGCCTCCACAAATCCCCTCCTCTAAGGCTCCCTCCTCGAAAGTTTCCCCTCCCCCGCCTCCGCCAAAAGCCCCAAGCTCCAACGCTCAGTCGCATCCAGCACAGACGGCTAAATCTCAGGCAAATCAATCCTCAGAGACAATAACCGTCTCGGAGGCTGATCAAGCCGTTTCCTCAAAGGGGTTACTGCATCCTTCGGAGCCAGCTTTTGATGACTTGCAGTCTGAACCAATGTTGTTGATGCAGCAGATCGAACTGTTGCATCAGGAGCAAGCCCCTCCGGCAGCACTGGCAGAGGCATATCGCATTTTGGGGAACCTCTATCGCGATCGCATTGAACAGGGTGATGTGTCAGCGCAAAACTTGACCACTGCCATTCAGGCTTATGAGCAGGTGTTGGTCTGGTTGCACGAAACCTCGGACTGGTGGACAGATGTGCTGAACGATCTGGGCAACTTGTACTGGATGTTGTCGCGTTATGCCTCTAGTCCCGATCAGGCTCTCGCTCACCTCCAGCAAGGCATTCAAGCCTATCAACTGGCACTCTCTAAGCTCAACTACCAGTTGCAGCCCAATGCCTATCCCATGATTCAAAACAATCTGGGAGCTGCCTATGCTGATTTAGCCCGCTATCAAGACCCAGTTGAAAACTTGCAGCGATCGATTCAGGCTTACCAACAAGCCCTGCGCCATCGCAAGGCAGAGCACGATCCCCTGCGGTATGCCTCAACTCAAAACAACCTGGGCACGGCTTATTGGAACCTGGCACAACATCAACAACCAGAGGTCTATCTGAAACAGGCGATCGCCGCCTATTCTGAAGCGTTGCACTATTACAACGCTGACCAGGAGCCATTGAGCTATGCCATGATTCAAAACAATTTGGGGACGGCATATTGGAATCTGGCACAGCACGAGCGTCCTCAAGACTGGCTACGGTTAGCCCTGGGGGCATATCAGATCGCCCTGCAATACCGTACGTTTGCCACTGCTCCATCAGCCTATGCCGCCACGCAAAATAACCTGGGCACTGCATACTGGCACCTGGCAAACCACAGCAAGGATGACGTTAAACAACGGACGGAATATCTGCAAGCGGCGATCGCTGCCTACGAAGCAACCCTCGTGGCTACCGAAAAATTGGCGACCCACCCACAGCCCATTCCCCTCAACTTTGACGTGTCTGCGACTCACAACAACCTGGGACTTGCTCACCATCAACTTGTCGCCGATCCCAAAATTTCGCTGGAAGCCGCCGCTCAGTCAACCCATTTAGAACAGGCATTGCGTCACCATTTGCAGGCACTTGAGGGATGGCAACACAAACCTGACTTCCGGCAAACGGCTTTGAATTGTGTCATTCAAGTGATGCGGACGATCTACAACACAGGTGGATTGGCGGGACAAAACCAGGCACTCGGAATCTTGCCCGGACATCTGTTGCCAGAAGTGCTGCCCAAACTGGGATAACTGATACTCCTTCACTAATTTTGGGGAGCTTTCTGGCTCGCCTCTGCCCCAATCGCCTCTGCCCCAACGAATGTGGGTACGGCTATATCTTCGTAAAAAAAACTGGCTTTCGTAAGCCAGTCATGATCAATCTTGATCTACGTTGCGTTCTCTTTTGGAAGAAACCCCTTCTGCGCGTTCCCAATCGGCAGTGAGATTCTTGAAGTCACAACCTCGTTGGTTGCTCCTTTATTCCAAAGGATAGTGTAACAAGAGACACAAACTTTTTGTTATAAAACTTTACGGCGAATTCTGTCTAAGTATATAACCCATACTTATTATTATAGCCTCTGATTCTGAATAATGCCGAAAAAACATCAACCTTTCTGCATAAGTCAAGATCTGTAAAAGAAAAAATCCTCAAAAAATAAAACAGGGCGATCGCCTACCGATAGAAAAAATTTATAGCCTTAATAACCTCTGAAGCTCATATTTTTAAGGCACTTTATGCATTGAATCAGCGTCTTGAGTCACAGTAGGAGTCTTAGAGCAGAGGCTCCCTGAATGCTTTGCCAGTTTGATGCATGCCATTACAAAAATTACTCTGCATGAAGGATTATTTTCTATGTCGCCACACATGAAATCTCTATTTTCAGGACATCGTCGTAACCTGCTCGGTATCGTCTCTGCGGCGATCAGCCTGTCTATGGGTACTCTGCTGCTCAGTGGAACGGCTCTAGCCGCGATCGCCACTGGTGAAACGGCTGTTAAACAGTCCAGTTCGGGAGACTCGGTGCCCCCTGTTGAGAGTGGCACTCGCTTCGCTTGCCAAACTGTGAATGGGGAGCATACTGTCATGTATTACCCCGAAAGCCAACCCAACCAGGCTTACGCCTGGGCAGTGCCCTCGTTGTTGGGTGGGGGTTGGACTCCTGAACGTCGTTGCGCTGAGATTAGCCGTCGCTTAGAGTCCTATCGTCCTGATGGATTGCAGGAACTCCGCACGGGGATGGAGAACGGCTATAACGTGATTTGCGCCACGACCGATCGCAACTCCGCCTGCCGCATTGTGTTGACCGTTCCTCCCGGACAAGACCCTGTTGCCACTCGTGATCGCGTCTTTGAAAATCTCGCCGTTGCCGATAGTGGTCAGCAAACCGATGGCGTGAATACCTATTCGGGGGGTGGT
Organism: Oscillatoria sp. FACHB-1407; assembly: GCF_014697545.1. Taxonomy (GTDB): domain Bacteria; phylum Cyanobacteriota; class Cyanobacteriia; order Elainellales; family Elainellaceae; genus FACHB-1407. Next base: position 321,673 of record NZ_JACJSA010000003.1, read on the forward strand.
CAGGATGACCTGCTCGACCGGATTGGTGAGGTGCTGAATTTGCCCTCGCGTCGCCGTGCCAGCAATGGCATTGATCTACGTCCGTTCCTGGATCGGGCAGACGGGGGAACCGGAGCACGGTTGCAGGGTGGTTTCTCGACTCAATCTAACCCCAATCGCTTGAATCCCAATAACTTCCGCTAGTTGGGTTGACTTAATTCACGACAGGGGCGATCGCCCAAACACGAAGGCACGGAGAGTAACTCTCTGTGCCTTTCGCATAGGAAACTGATTTTTCGGCAAGCCCCCTGATAAAAACACTCAAAAAACGTGTTACTATCCCTTTTGCCTTTGAGTCAGAAAAAAGTTGCGATCGCCCCCTTTTTTCTTGAAAACAGTACAGATTTACCCTGTTGTGATGAGAAAAAAGAGTTGTGGGATGATTACAGTATCTAACCGAAGTAAAACTGCTGTTAGTTACCTTCATCTGGCTCATTCACTTCACCCATTAAATGGGCTTACTACCTGAAAGAATGTTTTTATAGGTCATGTTTTGACCCTGTGACTTTTAAAGTGCAACAGCTCAAAACAACCCCCGTTAATTAGCACCGATTTAATGCAGTTTATTAAACTCGTTATTCTCTAATTCAGTCACGTTTGGAATCTCCATGCAGTCGCAACCTTCTCTACGCCGAACAAAAATAGTCGCCACTATTGGTCCTGCAACGAGTAGCCCGGATGTTCTGCGTAGACTCATTGAGGCTGGAGCGACAACGCTGCGGCTCAACTTCTCGCACGGCACTCATGACGACCATCAGCGCAACATTCGTCTCATTCGGCAAATCTCGTTTGAACTTAACCAACCCGTGGGAATTCTGCAAGATTTGCAGGGTCCAAAAATTCGGTTGGGGCGATTTGAAAATGGCTCTATCGTCTTGCAAAAAGGCGATCCCTTCATTTTGACCAGTGTTCCCATGCCAGGAACTCAGGAAATGAGTGCCGTCACCTACGACATGCTCTCGGAGGAGGTGCCTGAGGGGGCGACCATTCTATTGGATGATGGTCGGGTTGAGATGCGGGTTGAGAAGGTAGACAAAGCCGAAAAGCAACTCCATTGCCGCACTGTCGTTGGCGGTGTTTTGTCGAATAACAAAGGGGTTAACTTTCCGGGAGTTTATCTCTCGATCAAAGCGTTGACTGATAAGGATCGGGCTGATCTGATCTTCGGGTTGGATCAGGGGGTCGATTGGGTGGCACTCAGTTTCGTTCGCAATCCGCAGGATGTGTTGGAGGTTAAAGAACTGATCTCCAGTGCTGGAAAGCATGTGCCGGTAATCGCCAAAATCGAGAAACACGAGGCGATCGAGCAGATGGAAGCCATTCTCTCCATTTGTGATGGGGTGATGGTGGCACGCGGCGACCTGGGGGTTGAGCTACCCGCTGAAGAAGTGCCGATTTTGCAAAAACGCCTGATCTTGACGGCAAACCGTTTGGGGATTCCCGTCATTACAGCAACGCAAATGCTCGACAGTATGGTGGGCAATCCTCGACCTACCCGCGCTGAAATCTCTGACGTGGCGAACGCCATTCTTGACGGCACCGATGCGGTGATGCTCTCTAACGAGACAGCTGTTGGCAAATATCCGGTAGAAGCGGTCGAGACGATGGCTCGGATCGCGGTTCGGATTGAGCAAGACCAACCGAGTCGCAACATGGAAAGTGCTCAGGGGCGATCGATTCCCAATGCAATCAGTCAGGCGGTTGGACGCATCTCAGAGCAACTGAAAGCCGCTGCTATTATGACTTTGACCAAGACAGGAGCCACGGCTCGAAATGTCTCCAAGTTCCGCCCCCATACGCCCATTCTGGCGGTTACTCCTCATGTAGATGTGGCACGGCAGTTGCAATTGGTCTGGGGTGTAAAACCGTTGCTCGTCCTCAACTTGCCGTCAACGGGGCAGACGTTTCAGGCAGCACTTAACGTCGCGCAGGAAAAGCAAATGCTGCACGAGGGTGATCTGGTGGTGATGACCGCTGGAACACTCCAAGGAGTATCTGGCTCGACCGACTTGATCAAGGTGGAGGTCGTCACAGCGGTTTTGGGTAAAGGCATCGGCATTGGGCAAGGGTCGGTTAGTGGTCGTGCCAGAGTGGCTCACAGTCCAATGGATGTTGGGAACTTTAATCCGGGTGAAATTTTGGTCGCCAACCGCACAACTGCTGACTTTGTGGAAGTTATCCGCAAAGCATCGGGGATCATCACTGAGGATGACAGTTTGACCAGTCATGCTGCTGTGATTGGTCTGCGTCTGGGAGTGCCTGTGATCCTGGGTGTTAAGGATGCCACAGAGGTGATTCGTGATGGGGCGATCCTGACACTAGATATGCAACGGGGGTTGGTTTACTCCGGGACAGTGGTTAGCCAGACTGACGAAGCACTCTCAGTGTAGTTAAGCTGAGGCTGAGAATTTTGGCGGTTAAAACGGCTGTTGTGAGGGCAAAACTGGCCTGTGTCGGCTTGCCCAACCTTTGATTTGCGGAGTTCGTGTTAATGGAGTAATCGCGGGTATAGTCATTCACAAGCCTGGATAGCTGCTGTATATATTGAAAAGCAATCGCTATTTTTCGATTGGAAGCAATTATGGTGGCTACTCCTGAAGGGCTTTGGCGTTCTGGCAATCTCTTAGTGATGCGACGAGGCGCAGAAGTACCCGATCGCTGCATCAAGACGAATCAACCCGCCAACGGTAAGCGACTTAGAGCGGTTTTATACTGGCACCCTCCGCTCATCTACCTGCTAATTCTTCTGAATTTGCTGATTTATGCGCTCGTGGCCGTGATCATCCGTAAAAAAGCGATCGTTTATTTGGGCATTACAGAGGAGATATTGCGACAACGCAGTCGCTTGATTTTGCGGTGCTGGATCATCGGCATAGCAGGAATTGTTCTATTTATTGCAGCATTTTCAGCCCCGGTCGAATCAGCGAGCGCATTGGGGGTGTTGAGTCTGGTTTTAATGTTTGGCGGCTTGCTCTGGGGCATGTTTGGTGCCCGATTGGTTGGAGTTGAACGAATTGACGAGGAGTACATTTGGATTCGTGGAGTGTCCAAAGATTATCTAGATCTCCTGCCTCAGTGGAATCCAGCATGGCAAGGAGTAGAGTGGAATTAAGCAGGCTCGGTGGTGGTGCAGATCAATGACCTTTCGAATTGGGTGCGCGATTTGGGGATACAAGGCATGGGTGGGCGATCTGTTTCCTATCGGGAGTCGATCTGGCGATTTTTTGAATCTCTACAGTCGGCGATTCACGACTGTTGAAGGCAATACCACCTTTTATTCGATTCCCGATCGCCCCACCGTTCAACGATGGACTGACGAAACCCCTGATGGCTTCAAGTTTTGCCTGAAGTTGCCAAGAGACATTACCCATCAGGGAACGTTGGCGGATCGCTTGCCGAATGCGATCGCCTTCTTAGAGCACATGAGTGGATTGGGCGATCGCCTGGGGCCCCTGTTTGTGCAGTTGCCACCGAGTTATAGCCCACAGCAGTTTGAGGATTTAGCCACGTTTCTCAAAGGCTGGCACTCCGACAAAGCCCAGTTGGCGGTTGAGGTGCGGCATGGAGATTGGTTTCGAGAACGGGAGAGCGATCGCCTCAACCAGTTACTAGAGAAACTAGGAGTGGGTCGCGTATTACTCGATACTCGCCCCATCTACGAGTGCCCCGACGATCCCCAGGTACACTCAGAGCGGCGCAAACCCCAAGTGCCTGTTAGCTTTTCAGTCACCGCCGACTTTAGCCTGATCCGCTACATCAGCCACCCCGACCTGGATTTCAACCGTCCCTATCTGGAGGAATGGGTAACACAGGTCAACCAGAGCTTGCAGCACGGCAAACAGGTTTACTTCTTTGTGCATTGCCCTGTGGAGGAGCGATCGCCTGGGAATGCCCGTTATTTCCAACACCAATTGGAGCGACACGCCGTAGCCGTTCCACCGCTCCCGTGGGATAGTTTTGAGCAACCTCCCGCTCAGCTATCGTTGTTTTGAAGTGCATTAGCTCTTGTTTCCAAGGCTGAGCCTGAGGAACGAGATGAAGTCGATCGTAAGGGCGTTTCGCGAAACGCCCTTACGGAAATTCCATATGCAGGCAAGGGGGTTAGGTTGGTCTAAAGCATCTCAACCACGCCTGATTCACCATCAATGCGGACTCGCTGCCCAGTCTGGAAGATCTGCGTTGCGTCGTGAACATCCATCACAGCGGGAATGCCATACTCACGAGCGACGATCGCCCCATGCGATAACCGTCCCCCCACTTCGGCAATCAATCCCCCGGCACGAGCCAATATGGGCGACCACCCCGAATCGGTATAAGGCACAACCAGAATGGTGTCCTGATCCACAGCGGAGCCTTCCTCCATGGTTTGTGCTACCAACACTCGCCCCTCGACCTGTCCCGGACTTGCTCCAATGCCCTGCATTCGGCGCGAGGCAGGTTGACTAGAAGGAGGAATCGCCCGGATGCGAGGAGGGGCATTGCCGTAGACCAGGGAAGGCACTTTAGAAGAAGTACGCTCTTGCTCAAACTGCGATCGCCGCTGCTCAATCTGCTGCAACAAGTGGTCATTCATGCGAGCATCAGCACGAATCACCTGACGAATCTCATCAAAGGTCAAGAAGAAAATGTCGTTTGTCTGCTTCAATTCCCCAGCATCAATCCAATATTTCTCAAGGGCAACAAAACTCCATCGCAATTCGGCTAACAAACGACTGTAAACCGTAGTTACTCGTGCTTTCAGGTTGAGGCGATGCTGGACTCGCTGTACCTGTGGATTCAGAGATTTGCGTCTGGGGGGTGGCAGTGGAGTCGGATTAAACAGGCATTGCACAAATTGTTCCCGCACGGTTTTGGGGTCTTCGCGCCAGGTAGGAACGGCAATGTCAGTCCCCACTTCACTTAAGTAACCATACTGCTCCAAAAACTGGTCTAACTGGCGCAACACCGCTCGCCCATCTGGATTTTCTGCCAGAGCCGCAAAGATCGTCGAACGGTGCTGATTTAAATCATCCACATTGGGCAACAAGGGGCGTGCTGCGGTTGCTAGAGATTGCAGCGATCGCATCGCAGCTACTTCGGGTGTTTGGCTACTGTCAAGCTTGGTAGCTGGCACCTTAAACAAGGCTTGCCGTAATGCCAGACTTAGCGGAGCCATGATGCTGTAGTAGGTAGCTCGACGCAAAGCCACCAGAATGCGATCGATGCGCTGCAACAGATCAGCGGGAGCCAGTTCTGAGGGCTGTTCCCGTTCCAGGTCTGTCAGGAGTGGCAGAAACAATTTGCGATTATCTCGGCTAAAGTCGCGATCGAGATCCCATTCTCGCAATACCAATCGCATTAACCCCGGTACATTTCGCAGAGTCGAGGCGATCGGCGGTTTGCTGAACTTGGCTCCTCGCGTCAGGAACTCCAGGCTTTCGGGAGGCAACCCCATGCGACGAAATAGTTGTCCCAACAGTGATGCGTTGAAATAGGCAGCGGAGAAGTGCAGGGTAGCCGTTTCGTTGAAGTCTAATCCCTTAGAGCGATCGCCCAGTACGAGCGTAAACAAGTCCCCCCACACCCCACAGGTGAGCGGTCGGTTGATCGACCAGGTCAGAGGACGAATGAATCCGGGAATGACCTCAGCGGCGATCTTGCGTGTCCAGATCGGCAGGAGAGTGGTGATGGGACGGCACTGTAACAGCCAAATGTGTTGACCGTCATAGCTCCACTCAATGTCCTGAGGTATGCCATGATAGCGAGTTTCTAAATGCCGAGTCAGGTAGGCAATCTGCTGAATTAGACGGGGTGGCACATCACCCGATCCCTCGACACTCAACTCCACAGAACTCGGCAACAGCCAGCTTTCAGGGGGACTATCAGCTGTAATGCTGGGGATATCGTTAGGTTTTAGCCAAACCCGATATTGCTCTGGTGTAAATCGCCCCGACACCACCTGACTGGCAGATCCGGGTAACGCCTCAATCACGACAGCGTCACCCTGACGAGTCATCGGATCGCGACTAAACGCCACTCCCGAAAACACACTTTTGACCTGATGCTGCACCAACACCGCCATTCCGCCTTCTTCAGAGCGGCTATCACGGCGATATTGCACTGCCGCCGGACGGTTATAGGACATCTGACAACGGGCGATCGCCTGCTCCAAGCTAGGCTTACTGGTAACATCCAGAATCGACTCATACACCCCAGCGGCAGATGCGGTGTCGCTGTCCTCCCCGATCGCGGAAGAACGCACCACGAGGGGATCTTCTGCTGTCGGATAGAGCAATTCAACCAACGGTGCAGGGTCATCTCCTGGTGGCAACACCCAGCCCATCGGCACCGGATAACCCCAGCGTTTAAGTTGAGCCAGTGTTGCAGATTTGGAACCCACTTTGATAGCTTCCAGAGGTTGATCCAGGGTGAGAATGGCGCGATCGCCTCGAAAAAATCGAAACATCTGGCGAGAACTTCCTTGAGCGGCATCCGTTGGTAATTCTAAATCGTCTGGAATCTTTCGATAAATCCCGGCAAGTAACATGCTCAGCACAATGGTTGTGCCAAACAGTCCCCCATCATGGGGATGGCGCAACACGGTGATCAACGGCAGCAAAAACAAGACCCCCAATCGCCCTAACTGCCGCTCTCGCAGAATAGTAAAACTGATGCTGCTAATGATAAAAATCAACCCTGCACTGACCCAATCATGGGTAATGTAACCCCAGACAACATTGGTGGTGCCTGCTCCTCGGCTAATCCAATAGCGTCCAATCACCAGCGCAATCAACGCCACAATTTCCCATGCTGGGTTATGCGGAAAGAATGCCCGTGCCAGCAATACAGCGGCGACACCCTTAAATGCCTCCGACAACACCGCCAGAATACCGACCACCTGCCCACCGTGGTAAAACGCAGCTGAGACGCTGATATTGCGGGTTCCCAGGCGATCGAGCCGTCGTCCAGTCAATCCTTGTGTAATCCAGGCAATGAGAGGTAACCCGCCTAAAATCGGGCACACCACGAAAATTAGCAGAACTCCCCAGGCTTCCATTAACATGCTGTCTTCACCTGCCACTTTCGCTATTATCTCGTTCGCTGTTCAACGGTCAATCGTGATTGGTCGTTGGTCAATGGTCAATGGTCAATGGTTAATGGTCAATGGTCAATGGTCAATGGTTAATCGTTATGGTCAATGGTCAATGGTCAATGGTCAATCGTTAAGGGGACAATCGTTAGGGGGCAATTAGCAATAGCCTGTGGATACACTCTACATAAATCCCCGGTTTCTGAGGTTGCCTCCTTACCAGAGCTTGCTACTTCAATAGAAGCCGGGAATATACCCCTCTACTCCCCATTCCTCACTCCCCATTCCCCCTTACTCCCCCTTGCTCTAATTCTTAAATCTTTATGATTGTTCCGCCTGTGTGACAGATATGTGCAATTGAAAAACCGTCCTACAGGATGACTCCAAAAGTTAGAGGCTAACGATACAGTGTAGACGTCTCAGGGTATAAGCCTTTGAGGGAAGTGAATCATTCTTTAGCAAGGTGCCAGTTCTTGTACTGGACGACTTCCTTCAAACCAATGCCAACTTTTCTGGCTGTGCCACTCATCACTTAAATACTCTCTACGCCTGTAGCAATCGTTGCTGTAAAGCGTTGAGCCAGGTGAGTCGTTGAATCATTGCCGTATCGTAGGAACTTTTCAGACATGCCAGCGTCATTCAGAGACGGAACCACTCCTAGTCAAGCTCTGCCCATGAGTCAAGCTCTTCCAGCATCGTGGTCAACAGAGGCGGACTCCGCCCTGACCAACGTGCAGCCTGAGAAACTCTCGAACTATGACCTGATTTTGCAGTGTCAGACTGGAATGCGCCCCTCACGCAATGCCTTTGCGGAGTTGCTGCGTCGCTATCAGTCTCACGTTGAGAAGGTGCTATATCACCTCGCTCCTGATTGGTCTGACCGGGCAGATTTAGCACAGGAAGTTTGGATTCGGGTTTACCGCAACGTTCGACGTTTACAAGAGCCAGCGAAGTTTCGCGGTTGGTTAAGTCGAATTGCGACGAACTTGTTCTATGACGAGTTGCGGAAACGGAAGCGTGTGAACAGCCCACTCTCCTTAGATGCACCTCGTAGTGTAGACGATGGTGAGATGGATTGGGAAATTGCCTCTGACGATCCCGGTCCAACTGAAGAGTTGATGACTCATGAGTTTTATGACCAATTGCGGGAGGCGATCGCCGATCTGCCTGAGGTCTTTAGAACAACAATTGTGCTGCGTGAGATTGAGGGGATGGCTTACGAAGAAATTGCTGAGATTACAGGGGTTTCTTTGGGTACTGTGAAATCTCGAATTGCCCGAGCGCGTCAACGGTTGCAATCACAGTTGCAAAATTATTTAGATGGTCAATAGAGCTTGGGTAATCTATTGAGTAGAGTGAGTAACAGCTCATGCAACCTCCTGGGTCAAATGTAAAAGTCAACTGTAAAGCCTGATGGTGCATCGATGACCGGGAGATGATTTTGGTTAGCTTGATGTGACCAGATACACTATCCACCCTTTTTGGCTTCGTCTATTATGATCGAGCTAGTGGATGTATGCGATCGGTTTCGCTTCGCATTCTGGTCATGGACTTTGTGATTCAATTCTGCTCATTGCAAAAATGACTCCCAACTTTGATTCGCGCAACAACTCTCAACCGCTATCCTCTAGCGATGCATCTACTGATTACGGCTCAAGCGCATCCCAACCAGACACTCTATTGGACAACTTAAAGCGCGATCGCTTTGAATTGTTAAGTGCTTATCTCGATGGCGAAGTGACTGCATCCGAGCGTCGCCAAGTCGAACACTGGTTGGACACTGACCCTGCCGTACAGCAGCTCTATTCCAGATTGCTTAAACTACGTCAGGCAATCCGAACGATGCCTGTCCCCACGGCTGAGCAACCCGCCGAACAGGTGACTCAGCGCGTATTTAACCAGATTAATCGTCGGCAACGGTTTGCTATGGCATGGGGTGGAGTGGCGATCGCCGCTGTCTTCGTCGGTGTTTTCTCAAGTTTCACACCTTCGTTTCAGACACCCAGTCAACAGTTTGCGGCTGAGCAACCCGCATCGCCTGATACTACGGCATCCAATGTTTCTTCCGATGCGCTGATGATTGCTCTCGATCAACCTCTGATTGAGATTCCGAAGGCAACTATTTCAGAACCAGTTGATCCATCTCAACTGATGCTGTACGAGTCTCAAACCGATATCCGTTAATCTAAAACGGCTTCAAATCGTTTTCTAGAGGTATGGGAAACCATGCCTCTTGTTGCTTTAAAGGATTGATTGATGAATCCAAATCCCTTCTGGGAGCAACACTCCGCCCAGTGCCAACGCTTTTTCTGCGGTCATAATGTAAGTCCAGACAAAGCCAAGAGATTGCTGATGGTGATCAAACACCTCGACCCAGACCCGTTCATATTCATTCTCGTCGGGCGATCGCTGCGGCTCATATCCCTCCAGTTCATCCAAATCCTTTAGCACATCAGGGTCTTCAAAGACGAGAACATAACCCCACACAGGATCATTTCCTGCTGCCATTGCCGGATATCCCAATGGCAGATCGTAGAGTTGACCCAGTGCGATCGCCTCGTAGCTCTTTATAACTCGACCCTCACAGTATTCCTTGTAATAAAAACCTCCCGGTTTCAGTGTTCCGTAGACAAAGACAGAGAGCGGAGTAGAGGTCATAGGAAGGCGAAAGGCTGAGTAGTCAATAGTTAATGGTCAGTGGTCAATGGTTATTCGTCAATGGTCAGTAGTCAGTGGTCAATAGTCAATGGTTAGTGGTTGATGGTCAATGGTTAGTGGTTAATGGTCAATGATTAATGGTCAGTGGTCAGTAGTCAGTGGTCAGTAGTCAGTGGTCAGTAGTCAGTGGTCAGTAGTCAGTGGTTAATGGTCAATGGTTAGTGGTTAATGGTCAATAGTTAATGGTCAGTGGTCAGTGGTCAGTGGTCAGTGGTCAATAGTCAATGGTTCTTTGTGGGTAGTGGGGTGATAGGGTGACGGAGTGATGGAGTAATGGAGTCATGGGATGATAGTGCACTCCCCAATCCTCCATCCTTTGCGTAGACGTGATAAATCGCGATAAATCGCGCCTCTTCCCTTTTATCCTTCATCCTTCATCATTTATCCTTATTTATCCTTGCTTCCTTCCTCTCCCCCACTCCCCTCTAAATTACCTATTTAGAGCAACGAAACTTTAGAATGGGAAACAAACCCTGTTACCGAAAGGAGTTGCGTTCGTGGAGTCGCGTTATAACCCCGCAGCGATCGAGGAAAAGTGGCAGCAAATCTGGGCTGAGCAAGGGCTGGATAAGGCAGACGAGAGCACCGACAAGCCCAAATACTATGCCCTGTCGATGTTCCCTTATCCGTCGGGCAACCTGCATATGGGTCACGTCCGCAACTACACCATCACCGATGTGATTGCCCGATCGCACCGGATGCAGGGCTATCGGGTGTTACATCCGATGGGGTGGGATGCGTTTGGATTGCCTGCGGAGAACGCGGCGATCGATCGGGGCATTCCCCCGGCTAAGTGGACGTATCAGAACATTGCCCAGATGAAGGCTGAGTTGAAGCGGTTGGGCTTGTCCTACGACTGGGATCGAGAGGTGGCAACCTGTTCCTCAGACTATTACCACTGGACGCAGTGGATCTTTTTGGAGTTTTTTAAGGCGGGCTTGGCATACCAAAAAGAAGCCGCAGTGAACTGGGACCCGATTGACCAGACTGTATTGGCAAATGAGCAGGTCGATAGTCAGGGGCGGTCGTGGCGATCGGGGGCGATCGTGGAACGACGGTTGTTGCGGCAATGGTTCCTCAAGATCACCGACTATGCCGAGCAATTGTTGAACGATCTCGACCAACTCGACGGATGGCCTGAGCGGGTAAAGTTGATGCAAGCCAACTGGATTGGCAAATCAACGGGGGCACAGGTGGTCTTCAAAACAGAAGCGGGAGACGAATTGCCCGTCTTTACCACCCGTCCCGATACTCTGTGGGGAGCAACCTTTATGGTGCTCTCACCGGAGCATCCCCTTGTGCCAAAGTTGACGACTCCAGAGCAAGCAGAGGCGATTCAAGCCTATCAAGCGATCGCCGCCAGCGAGAGTGAGATCGATCGAACCTCGGACGATCGCGAAAAAACGGGCGTGTGGACGGGCAGCTATGCCATCAACCCGGTCAATGACGAGAAGATCCCCATCTGGATTGCCGACTATGTGTTGATGGAGTATGGCACAGGGGCAATTATGGCGGTTCCTGCTCACGACGAACGCGACTTTGCGTTTGCCCGCAAGTTTAACCTGCCGATCAAAGTGGTGGTGCAACCCCCTGATCAGGAACTCAGTGCCGAAACGATGACCGAGGCTTATCCCCACGAAGGGGTGATGGTGCATTCGGGACCCTTGGATGGAGTTCCGGCGGGGAAAGGTGAGGGACAAAGTGTCCTGACAGCAGTGAAGTGGTTAGAGGCAAACGGCAAGGGCAAGGGAACCATCACCTACCGCCTGCGCGACTGGTTGATCTCGCGGCAACGCTATTGGGGATGCCCCATTCCAGTGATTCACTGCCCCAGTTGTGGCATTGTGCCTGTTCCTCAAGAAGATTTACCAGTCGCCTTGCCAGAGGATGTCGATCTGACGGGACGGGGAGCCTCTCCCTTAACCAAGCTGGAAGATTGGCTGAATGTGCCCTGTCCCAGTTGTGGCACTGCTGCCCGACGCGAGACAGATACGATGGATACCTTTATTGATTCGTCGTGGTATTTCTTGCGTTACACCGACGCGAGGAACCCTCAGCAGGTCTTTGATGCGGCTAAAGCGAATGACTGGATGCCTGTGGATCAGTATGTCGGGGGCATTGAGCACGCGATTTTGCACTTGCTCTACTCTCGCTTCTTTACTAAAGTGTTGCGCGATCGCGGTTTATTGACCTTTGATGAGCCTTTCAAGCGATTGTTAACTCAAGGCATGGTGCAGGGGTTGACTTATCAAAACCCGCGCACGGAGAAGTGGATTCCCTCTGCTCTGGTTGATCCCAGCGATCCCAAAGATCCTGACACGGGTGAGACATTGATTTGCTCCTACAAAACCATGTCAAAGTCGAAGTACAACGGTGTGGCACCGGAGGAAGTGATCAAGAAGTACGGAGCCGATACGGCGCGGATGTTTATCCTGTTCAAAGCCCCACCTGAAAAGGATCTGGAATGGGATGAAGCAGATGTCGAAGGGCAGTTCCGCTTCTTGAATCGGGTCTGGCGGTTGGTGACGGAGTTTGCTGGAACTTCAGTAGAACCGTCTACAGGTGAGTTGAGCAAAGCGGAGAAAGATGTGCGCTATGCCATTAACTACGCCATTCAACAGATCACGGAAGACCTGGAAGGTGAGTACCAGTTTAATACGGCGGTTTCAGAGTTAATGAAACTGAGTAATGCGCTGACTGATGCGAACTGCAAGCGATCGCCCATTTATGCCGAGGGCATCAAAACGTTGCTGACGTTGTTGGCTCCCTTTGCACCTCACATTGCAGAGGAATTGTGGCATACCTTGGGGCACTCTGACTCAGTGCATCAGCAAACCTGGCCAACCTACGATCCCGCTGCACTCGTTGTGGATGAGATCTCGTTGGTTATTCAGATTCTGGGCAAAACCCGGGGCACGATTCAGGTGCCTGCCCAAGCCGATCAGCAAACTCTGGAACAATTGGCGCGGGAATCTGAATTGGCACAGCGTTATATTGCTGGTAAGGAGATTAAAAAGGTCATTGTTGTACCCGGAAAATTGGTTAACTTTGTGATCAGTTAATATCTTGATCCGTGGCGCAACTGATTGTAGAACAGAAGTCGGAGTTTCAAAAAACTTCGACTTCTAGTTTACGGATAATATAGCTGTAGCTAATGTGAATTCGAGATAAGGATTTTGGCGGTTAAAACCACAGCTATCGGAGCAAAACCGACTTACGTCGGTTCGTCAACTCTTAGATCTTCCGGAGTCCGCGTCGGCGGACTTCGCTTTGATAGCCGCGAATTCATTCGCCAGGCTCTTAAACCGAACTGACGTTAGCCACACTTAATAGGGCGAAGGCGAGTCAAGAAGCTTTCCCAGTATCAAGGTTGGAGCCATTGCCGTTGCCTTAAGCTTTCTGACCCAAGCTATAATCACTAATTGTTGGCTAAAAAATAAACTTCTGAATTATTGGGCCGATCGCTCATTTCTTATACCTTCTCTTGTCATGACTAAGCACTCTTAAAGTCTGATAAATTCTTTTCAAATGCATTGACTTATAGGTTGAAAATCCTTTATCTCTGTATATGTTGGAGACAACCGAAAGTTAAAAAAGTGTCTCAAACAAGCCTTAACTGATCAATTAGTAATCAAGGTTAACTTAAGATTAACTGGCTATTAATAATTACATATTTCTAATTTGCAAATAGTCGGGGTGTTTTACTGCTCTACCGTGCGTGATTGACTCATCTCTTTCATAACCATCATGTCAGTTATGCCTGTCACCCCTTACTCGGCTACCGCCCATCCCGATATTGCCCTGCCAAATCTGACCTTAGAGTCAACTTTACAGGATCTGCCGCTTCACGATTTCCAGATTGATGCCAATCAACCGGGTCAACAAGCGACTGACATTTTTGATGCAAATCCGCTTTTACCCGGCATTATTCTTGTTGAAGAGGGTAGTCTGGTGGGGATGATTTCGAGACGCCGATTTCTGGAGCAAATGAGTCGCCCCTATGGACTGTGTTTGTTCCTAAATCGACCGCTCACTGTCCTCTATAGTTTTATTTCCTCAGAGGTTTCGGTTTTTCCTGGTAAGACACTTATCGTTGCCGCAACCCGTCAGGCTCTCAGACGACCTCCTGAGCAATTATATGAACCAGTTGTGGTTCAACTTGAGCCACAGGTCTATCGATTGTTAGACGTCTATCAGTTGTTAGTGGCTCAATCTCACATCCATGAGATGACACGGCAATTGTTATACGAACAGACCCAAGCTCAAATGATTCAAGCAGAGAAAATGGCAAGCTTGGGACGTATGGTTGCAGGGGTGGCACACGAGATTTTGAACCCAGTAAATTTCATTTCAGGTAACATTCGATACCTCTCGAATTACAGTCAAGATTTGATCCGTTTGTTATCTACCTATCAATCTGAAATTACTAACCCTCCTCAAACGATTTTGGATATTCAAGAAGAGATTGAGTTGGATTTTGTCATTAAGGATTTAACTCAAATTATCGACAGTATGAGAATCGGCGCAGAGCGACTAAAAGGTATTGCCAGTAGCCTGCGAAACTTTTCTCATACCAATGAAAATGATCTCCGACCAGTTGATATTCGTAGTTGCATTGACAATACTCTGTTAATTCTGAATAATCGCCTTAAAAACAGCATTGTTGTTGTAAAACGCTACGGTGATATTCCAACAATCACCTGTCATTTTGGGCAAATTAGCCAGGTGTTTATGAACCTGATTAGTAACGCGATTGATGCCTTGACGGAAAAGGCTCAAAGCCAACCCCTGGCTGAAGATTTTCAAAATTTAGATGAACCGTGGGAACCCACTATCATAATTACGACGGAGCAGCATGTTCTGGAGGATGAGCCCGCTACAAGTGGTGATCCATGGGTTTTGATTAAGATTGCTGATAACGGTCCGGGCATTCCAGAGGAGATTCAAGGACGGATTTTTGAAACCTTCTTTACGACTAAACCTGTAGGAGAGGGGACAGGACTAGGATTAGCCATTAGCCATCAGATTATTGTGGAAAAACATGGTGGCAAGATCAACTTGCAATCTGAAGAAGGGCAGGGAACCACGTTTGAGATTTGGCTACCGCTCAAACCATCAAAAACTATTTAGACGAGGAATTTGAATGATTTGGCGAGCTAATTGCTCTCGAATCGTGACCTGATACTTTTTCCCAGGTTTGGTAAATACCCAAAAATACATTTTGAGTGCCCAGAATGGAATAGTCATGATGTAGCGGATAAAGTATCGCTCTAATCGAAGAAAGCGCGATCGCCATGGTTCTTGAAACATATCGACGGGACTATAACCGTGATCCACAAAGATCTCAATCGCATCTTTATGGGCTTCTAAAAGCAAGTAATGATCGGTGTTCCCAAGGGTTTGTAAATAGGACGTAGATGGTCTGGGAAAATTAGAGAGCTTAACTGAACTCGTGGTGACTAACACTTCATTATTTAATTCAGTGGACAGGCTGATGTATGTGGCTCGACCGACAAAACATAGAAGAGATAGTGCAATGTTTTCGTGTTGATGCTTGAAGACAAGTTCGATTAAATCAAACCTTGTTTTGACATAGAAGCGGTCGATTTCCTCAAATCCTAGCTGTTGAATTTTAACTGCCTCAGCCTCTAATGCCTTCAAAGCCTTTGCAAACTTTCGCTCTGGAATATCATGAGGAATAAATTCATCCAAAAAAACACACGCCAACCCAGCATAGTTGAACCAGGCGATTAGCAGTGCAAACCCAGGTAGCAGCAGAAGATTGTAAATAATTAAAGGGATTTGAAATAGGGTTGACCACGTCACCATGAGGATGGCGAAACCAATGATGACAACGGTTGGATTAAGGCGCAATCCCAACCGAATCAATTGCTTCTCCGCATTTGAGAGTTGCTTTGGGGCTATCATCGGTCAATTTCTCCCTGTGATGATTAAATCTCTACTGTCAAAAAATCTAACAGCAGGATTCCTTCACAGGTCAAACTTGTAATACCGATTTAAATAACTTGGGTTCGGGACAAGAATTTTGGCGGTTAAAACCGCAACCATAACAAAATGTCAGTGCTGAGGGCTGAGGCTGAAAGGTAGGCAGTACGTCATGTTCAAAATTTAGAGAAAATATAGCTGTGGTTAAAAAGCTTAGGACAAAGGCAATGGCTCAAACCCTGATTCTGGGGGAGCTTTCCGACTCGCCTCCACCCCATCGCATGTGGCTCGGCTATAGTGTTCACGATGGATTGCGTTACGTACCTTCGATGGGTCTGCCTTTAGGTTCAGGCAGGGCAGGACGGGGTTGATAAGGCATGGGAATGTATTGTACTGAAGGGCGACCTCCCTGCGGTTGAGGATAAAGCTCCATCAGGTTGTAAATCGCCTTTGGTAAGCCCACTGTGACAGGTAACCCTAGCTCAGTCGCTTCTTCAACGGTGATGGGGTAGTCGTGCGTGACTCGACCAGTGGTTAGGGCGTCAATGATAGGTTCGATGTGTTCCGGTGAGATTTTTGGAACTGGAGTCGCGTCTTTTAACAAGGTTCTAACAAATCGCTGTACCTGTTGAATGGCTTTACGTGAGATGTCCGCCATTATCAGGGTTTCATCGTCTACTTCAGCGATCGGCTTATCTTCAACTACTTTGATAATACTCGCTGCTGGAAAATTGCCTAATTGTGGATCAACTGGACCCAAGACAGCATTGGCATCCATGACGATTTCATCAGCCGCTAACGCCAACATCGTGCCGCCACTCATGGCGTAATGAGGAACAAACACCGTGACTTTGGCAGGATGGCGAATCAGGGCACGGGCAATCTGCTCAGTGGCTAATACTAAGCCCCCTGGGGTGTGTAAAATCAGGTCGATGGGTACATCGGGTGGTGTCAGGCGAATCGCTCTGAGAACTTGTTCTGAGTCTTCAATGGTGATGTAGCGAGACAGCGGAATGCCTAACAAACTGATTGACTCTTGTCGATGGATCAGAAGAATGATGCGACTGCGTCGTTGACGTTCAAAATCGCGTAGGGCTTGAATGCGACGGGTTGCAATTTGACGACGTTGCAGTGCAGGTTGAAGTGACGAAATGATCAGAAAAATCCAGAACAGATCAAATAGGTTGAAGTTCACAGCGATCGCCCCTTCTGAGTAATATCACACCAATTATCAACATCATTATTTCAGTTTCACTAAAGAATTAATGTCACCCCAAAGAGTTAATTTCAGATATGATTCTGTCGGTGTATTGGTGGTTACAAATACATCTCCCATTCAACATCGCATTCAATTTAGTGTTGCTTAAAATAAAACTCTCTTAACGACAAGAGCGTTAAGAGAGCATCCAGGTTTGAACAGGAATGGCAAGAAACAAAAGCAAGTAACGGATTACAACCTATTAGAGATTGTCTCAGTCATTTTCAAAGTGGTTAAAAACCAACGTTCAGTAAGTTTTTGAACACATCTAAATTGATCAAAAGGAAGTAAGCAAATGCAGCACCTCCAATACCACCAATCAGAAATCCGCTGGCGTATTCATTCCAACCTTCAGAAGACTTCAGCGCATCGGGAGGTCTTGGTGTAGTGATCGTTGCTTCAGGTTCGGGTGGAAAGCTAAAGGCATATAGCGAGATCGCTAGAGTTGAAATAACGATCAAGCCAATTGCTGACAGGAGACCTGCCAGATTAGCAATTTCTGTATTGCGGAGGGGACCCAATTTGACAAATGGTCCAATCAACCAATAGCCATGTGCCATTCCAACTTCTAAACCGCGCCGCAGAGGAGTAATGCCCTTCCGATAACCGGGTAAGTTGTTGATGAATGTGCGAGTGAAATTAGAGGAATTGATAGGGGTGGCTAAATTTCCATTTTGAGGATCGCCAGCAGGGAAAACCACTTCACGGTTTCTAGGATCACTGGGGCGATCGTTTGATCGAGTAACGGCTTGCATAGGCTTTTTATCCTATAACTAATTGGGATTTATATTAGGTAAAACCCTTGTTTGAATCGTCGATCCCAGGGTACAAATTCAATACTTTAAATGATCTACTTACGGGTTGATTTAATGTTGTTGAACGACACTATAGCAACCCTAAATGACTTGTGAAAGTGCCCGCCCATCGGGCGGGCACTTTCACAAATCACCTTTTTCACAAATCAGATAGGACTGCTATATATGGCTTTAGTTAGAAAGCTTAAGGCAAAGACAATGACTCAAACCGGATGCTGGGAAAGCTTCCTGGCTCGCCTCCGCCCTATCAATGTGGCTACGGCTATGAATAAAAAAACGGATGTATGGCACATCCGCTTAAGACACTGTAGGAGATCAGTCAAGATCAATGTAGTCAGATGATGCACCCCTTGATGCACTTAGAGAATTAGTGGCGATTACCAAACCAACGCGATGCGATCGCCCCTAACGCTGCACCCACAATCGGATTGCTCAAGAACTTGAGAATGGCTGGCTGGTCTGCGAGCACTTCCTGGAAGATATCGGGATGGTTGTGATAGGTAAAGGAAGCCAGTTTGCTCACATCATCTGCACTCATGCGGTTTGGATGGCGGCTTGATAGCCCCAATTGATGCTCTAGAGTGCGATCGTCTAGACCCCGTTTTTTCAGGTGGCTAAAGAATTCGCGTGCCACATCATCCCGCTCATTCGGCTTAATTTGAGCGATCGCCTTCTGCAACTCAGGCTCCATCTGTGTTGTGGGAATGTTGCTGGGGTGCAATGAGCGACCAAACAACCGACGACGCTCTTCTTTGGAAGACCGTTGAGCAAAATCATCAAAGTTTTGATAGTTTTCAGTTGTGGTGGAAGAGCCATTGTCCAGTGACTCTACATTACCACTTGCCAAATCTTGCATAATTTGGCGTTTATAGTCATCACTACTGGGCATGTGATTAAATCTCCCTTTTCAAAATGCTGTTAGCTATTGGTATTCAATCTGGCGCGTCTGGTGATCATAACGAGCCGTCAGAATCAGCTTTTTATCGGGGGCATACATAAAAACGGTCAGATCGCGGTTGGGGAAATTGCGTTGTAATCCCTGAGTGAGCGATCGCGCTAAAGGACGAACTTCGTTAGGGCGAACTTGGGATGAAATGACAGCACCTAATTTGTTGTCATCCCGAACATAGGCATCCGAGATTAGTCCACCACCTGCTTGTACAACCCAATCACCAAAGTTTTGTCCACCTGATGTATTACCGCGTTCAAGTTGTTGATAAGCAACAGTGGAGCCGTTGCCAGATGAGACTCCGGGCTGGGTAGATTGAACAGTTCCACCGCAAGCGGTTGTCACAGTTAGAACGACTGCAAGAGCTAAGGCAACGAGAATTTTTTGAATATTTTGTAGATTCACAGAGTCCTCCTGGGGGTCTGTAAATGGTATTGCTATAGGAGTTCGATAATGGCTGAATGTTATTCAAGGCAGATGAGTTGACTCCTGCCAACCCATCTGCAACTCAGTGGTTAGTCAAGCTTGCGCTTAATATCGTCTTTGACATCTTCTACTGCGTTACGAACTTCAGCACCTGCTTGCTTCGTTTTTCCAGCGGATTTGTCTGCGCGATCGCCTGTGACTTCACCGCGAGCTTCTTGTGCTTTACCTTCGATATTTTTGGCAGTTGCCTTAGCTCTATCTTCTAAACTCATGATTGTTTCCTCCTGTGGAACGCAGCTCAAAGTTTGATACAACTTGACTCATTAGTATTAAACAAGTTCAAAGGTTCAAAGCGGCTGCTGTTTTTCTATACCTCAACTCTATAAGGGGGATAGTAGTCTGCTATCTACCTGAAGCTATATCGTCATCTTAGATACACTTTTAGGATTAACATTTTAGATAGCTCAATCCTCCTTACAGCGTATAAAAAAGAAATTCCTAATCTCTCAAAAGAAAGTTAGGA
Source organism: Oscillatoria sp. FACHB-1407 (assembly GCF_014697545.1). Lineage (GTDB taxonomy): Bacteria > Cyanobacteriota > Cyanobacteriia > Elainellales > Elainellaceae > FACHB-1407. Next base: position 341,416 of record NZ_JACJSA010000003.1, read on the forward strand.
ATTAGTCACAATAATTATGAGGCTTGTGCTTTTTAAGCACTCATTTTGCTATCTCGTTGATAGTTTTGATCAACCCAACAACGAGGAAGTTCTTCTCCTGAAGGAAAAACAAGTTGCTCTTTAGCAATATCTTCCGGGTCTTGCTCTTCTTGACCAGCCTGAATTCTACCTTGAATTTGACCAGTCGATGGGTTAACTAAATCTGCAACGTCTAAGACTTCTACCAGGCTTCCGCTTTGCTTATCTTGTAAGAGCATAATAACTACATTGATGAATTTACTTCAGCATGGAATTAACCCATCTAATTAACATCCATCGCAGGATACAACAAATCTAACAAAGCAAATTCCACAAAAATTACCCGTGTTAGAGAGTACTTGTAAATGCAATCTGGATCAATGAATTGAAGTTTCGTCCTTCTTAAGGAGGGCATTCTTTCGGTGAAAAGTCTTACCCTCAGAGGGATGAATGTTAGTGACGAAATTTGAAATAAAGTTATGACAATCCCTCGAATATAGGGCTAATTCAGCAGGTTCCAAGCAAAGCTCATGTTAGACACATCGATTCGCTTTACACAACTCGCTAATATGGTGACTAACAAGGTAGCTGAGCTTTTGTATGCTCCTGTTTTGGTAACGAATAATCAAGGAGTTGTCATTACCAGCAGTCAACCGGAGCAGATTGGATTGGCTTTAAGTTGGGAAACTGCCGAAAGAACGTTAGCCAATTGTTTGAGAATTCCTCTGCATCACGAGACTGGGGTGGGTGAGGTCATTGTGGGAAAACCCACCAATCAGGAACCCATTTCTCCGCGTCTTGCCCAAGCACTCGTGGAGTTGGTCATTAACCAGAGCACCACTGAAAAACAAGCTCCCAACCAGCATGAGTTAAAAAATCAACTGATTGACAATTTGCTGCATGGTCGTATCTCAGATGAAGCAGTTATTCTCAATCGAGCTAAATCTTTAGGGATTGATTTGACCCCACCAAGAGCAGTCATTTTGATTGATGCGACGGATTATGTTTCCAGAATAGATACTTCAGATCGATTTGTCAGTGCGATCGAAGAAGAGCGTCGTATTCAAATTGTGATTAATAGTATTGTCAGTTTTTTCCATTTGCCGAATGATACAATCTGCGCCAATTTAGGTCAGGGACAGGTGTGCGTTCTCAAGGCGAGTGATACTAAGAACTTAGATTTGTGGGCAGATTGCAACGATATTTCTAAGGGACTGGGGTCATCCTGGGCTAACTTAACAGCCCTTAAACGCGCGGCAGATGCTTTACTGTTGAGGCTGTGTAGCGATTTAGGGACAGCCATTAATATTGGCATTGGTCGTTATCATCCCGGCATTCAGGGACTAGCCCGTTCCTATGAAGATGCTCGTGCTGCTCTCTCGTTAGGAAGCCGTTTTCTGGGGCAAAACCGAGTGCATTGTCTAGGAGAGTTGGGCATTGCAGCGTTTATTGGTGTAGCGGATGAAAGCACTAAAGTTGATCTGGCAAAGTTTTTGTTAAGTCCGCTTGATCATGAGCCTGAGTTGTTAACCACTTTGGATATGTTTTTTAGTGAAAGTTGTTGCCCTTCAGCAACTGCAAAACGGTTATCAATTCACCGCAATACTCTGAGTTATCGATTGGATAAAATTGTCTCTTTGACAGGGTTAGAACCTCGTCGTTTTGATGATGCAGTGCAGATGCGTCTGGCGTTGTTGTTGCGATCGCTCCAATCGACTCTCTCCAATTAACGGTATGTAGTTGTAGTTATGGGGTTAAAACAGGGGCAAAACTTACAAAAATATAGCCTTGGTCAGAAAGCTTAAGGCAAAGGCAATGGCTCAAACCCGATGCTGGGAAAGCTTCCTGACTTGCCTCCGCCTCATTGAATATGCCTATGACGATAAGAAAAGAACGCAAAGCCCTTGACGGATCTTTGCGCTCCAATGTGAGTGAAATGGGTTTATTAACCGCTTAAGTCAGATGACGTGTTTCTGCTTCGCTTATTTAGCAGCGTTAATATCTCTATCTTCACCTGCTTGCTCTAACGTAAAGTCAAAGTTTTCTTTAAGGAACTCAGAGGAATCTTCAAATTGCTGTCCAATCTTTTCGAGAATCTGTTCGTCAGGATTACTGCGGTTAATGACCCGTTGACGCTCGCCACGAATAGGTTCTGGCTCAAGTGCTGCCCCTCTGGGACCAATATCAGGTTTTGTGGTGCTACTTGTGCTGGAACCTGGATACAGTATGTCAGATGCATTGCTTTTAATATCGGTGCTATTGCTAGCTACCAATTGATTGAAGTCAAAAAGACTGCTTCTCAAGTTGCTACCAGAGGGCTTGACTTGAGGATCGGTTGACATCTTGTATTCGGTATAGCCATCACCACCCATAGAGTGGGGGTTGTTGTTACCACCCATTTGAACCGGGGGAACTTCTGGGCGAGCACCTTGAAGATTGCCATTGTTACAAGCAGTGCTAAAAAGCAGGGCGACTCCAACAACAACAATGGAAACAATCTGCCGCAATTTTAAACTCTTAAAAAATGAAACCAATCTGCTCATAGAAGGCTCCTGATTATCCGTCAAGTAAAAAAGCAATCTTTGTGAGGCTTTGGCGATCGCCCAACTTGAGGGAATAGACTTACAAACTACACGTAAAGCTTAGGGATAGTGATCGAATTTTACCTCTGACAAAAGTGATAAATTAAAGGTTAGATAGATAGTAATTGCACCTCAAAACTCTATCCTAAGCATGAAGAGGAAATCAAAAATCAGAGAAGTAAAACTACTTCCCTGATTCGATTTATGAAGCTATAAAATCTTTACCGTTTGGCTAAAGACTCTTCAACTTCTGCTTCCATTCTGCCTTTGGCTGCCTGGAATTCTTGTCCCAATTCCATCAACTCTTCCTCGCCCATGCATCCACGTACGGCTTCAAAGATCTCGCTCTCCTCTTCCTCAACGTGATGCATGATAGACTCTTTCAAGTGCATCATTCTGGTCTTAAATTCAGAGCCACCGATCTCAAGAGATTTCATCTCTTCGAGCAGAATTTTTACAGAGTTGTGCTCTTCTTCTGCTTCTTCAATGTATTCCTGAGTTTCCTCGTGATCTTGCATTGCAGGATAGAAGACTAACTCCTCAGCGTAGGCGTGCAAGTTCAGTTCTTTGTAGAGCTGATCAAAACACTCCTGCATTTTTTTAGCACCTTTGGCACCCTCAGCTTCCGCAAAAATTTTCTCTGCTGTGCGGTGATCTGCTTCTATGAGTGACAGGATATCAGTTGCCTTTTTCTTAGCCATCTGTCTATACCTCGCTGTTAAACACTTCAAGTTTTAAGTAAGTTGGATTTAAAGTTTGCCTCCATAAAAAGAGGCTTTGATTTGATGTAGGGTTCATTTGACTGAACTCTTGATTAAGGGTGGCATTTTTAAAGAAATATGTTCATCAACCATTTGACCGAAATAGCATTGTTGATTGACAGCTCACCCAAGATAAACTAAGGTTGTTTAGCATTTGTAGAACCCCCTTAAGATAGATTTTGAATTGTTTGTGCAATTGCCCAATAAATCACGATGAAATGATTTACTTCTTTATGCAATTGCCTGATGAATTCACAAAATTGAATCACTAGGATGACATCATGTGACTTTCTTCTTGAAGCAAATTTGTGTTTGATTGCATTTGGATTGGAGTTGAGACATTTAGAAATTTACATCAACTCCCTTTGTGCAATTCACTAAATCAGATTTTTGTCACTTGATTTCATCAATTTGTCGGTAGTAGGTCGAGATGGAAACACGTCTCAGCAATAATTATCGATTGCAACAGTCATTGCCTCAGATGATTGGCACTTCAACGATCGCGCCCCAAACGATTGTAGTTGTGCGATCGCTCCCTGGGTTAGGTGATTTGCTCTGCTGCGTTCCAGCGATGCGGGCATTGCGGGCTGCGTTTCCAGAGGCGCATATCGCGCTGATTGGGTTGCCCTGGTCACAGCAGTTCGTACAACGATTTGGGCATTACTTTGACGAGTATTTAGAGTTTCCTGGTTGCCCTGGGATTCCGGAAGTTCCGCTGGAGCCTCAACGGATTGTTCAGTTTTTGGCACAAGCGCAACAACGCCATTTTGATCTGGCGTTTCAGTTGCATGGCACTGGCACCTATATCAACAACTTTGTCATGTTGTTGGGGGCAAAGCAGGCAGCAGGCTTTTTCCCAAAAGGTCAGTATTGCCCTGACCCACAACGCTTTTTACCCTATCCAGAGCACGAGCCAGAAGTATGGCGACATCTGCGGTTGATGGAGTTTTTGGGAGTTCCATTGCAGGGCGATCATCTGGATTTCCCAATTCACGAGTCTGACTGGCAGGACTGGAAGGCGATCGCCACTGAATACAATCTCAGTCCCGGCGATTACATCTGCATCCACCCCGGAGCCAGTGTCAGTGCTCGACGCTGGGCACCAGAGCAGTTCGCCTTAGTAGCAGATGCCCTGGCAGCACGAGGATGGCAAATTGTGTTGACGGGTACGGCAGCAGAAGTGGATTTAACGCGAGTTGTGGCGGAGGCAATGCACGGTTCGGCCGTGAACCTGGCAGGAAAAACTCATTTGGGGGCGATCGCCGCTCTGCTGAGCCAATCTCGATTGCTCGTGTGCAACGATACTGGGGTGTCGCATTTAGCCGCTGCACTCAACGTCAACAGTGTAGTGATTTTCTCTAACTCTGATCCGCATCGCTGGGCACCGCTTAATCGTCAGCGTCATCGAGTTGTTGTCGATGCAGCCTTGATTCACCATCAGATGCAATGGGGCAGTGGAGGCACGCTGCAAAAGGCGATCGCCGCTGATTTCTGTTTTCCGGCGAACCCTGCTATGGTGCTCACTCAGGCGATGGAGTTGTTAAATCAGGAGGTGCCCTATGCTTCCTGAAGATTGGCGGTTAGCGCGTTATGGATTGGTGGTGTGGTGTGATCCGCAAATGGAGGTATCTGCCCTGCACACTGTTTTGTCAACCATGCGAGAAAGTTTGCCCCAGTTGCATCTGACACTGTTGACATCAGAAGCGATCGATTACAGTCTTTTGCATGAGATGCGGGTGGAGACGATTACTCTGTCTCAACCTCCCCTGGGTCAGAGCATGGGAGGTTCCTTACCTGTTCGTTCGTTGCCTTCTCCCCAGAATGGGTTTTACAGAAAAGAGCTACGTGCTTCTGATCTCAGTTCTCCTGCCCATGGTATCTCCGTTAACAAAGGGGAGCAGGAAGAACAACCCATTCGATCGCTCATTCAGATATTGCGTGATCATCATTTTGATGCTGCCTTGATTTTGACAACACCCACCCAATCTCCCTATGCCTGGGCGTATCTGTGTTACCTGGCAGGAATTCCGATTCGGGTGGGGCAGTCGAAAGAGTTTGGTGGAGGGGTGTTATCGACGTGTATTTCTCCACCGTTAGATGACGTTTCTACAACTGAATACTATCTGCATTTATTGCGATCGCTTGGCTTAGTTAATACTGAAAAACCTCAGCCTCAGCTTGCGGTGTAATGGTTTTTATTCAAATCGATTACTCAAAGTACGACTCAAAAAACACATTATAAGAACTTATGCCGTTACGCATTTTAACCTGGCACATCCACGGAAGTTATCTTTATTATTTGACTCAAGCACCTCATGAGTTCTACTTGCCAGTGAAACCGGGCAAGCCTGAAGGGTATGGGGGGCGATCGGGTAGTTTTCCCTGGGGTGATAACGTTTATGACATCTCTGCCGATGAGGTGTGCCACCATCAATTTGACTGTATTCTGTTTCAGTCACGGCGTAATTATCTGCAAGATCAGTACGAGATTTTGTCACCGGATCAGCGACGACTGCCTCGGCTGTATTTAGAGCACGATCCTCCACGGGAACACCCCACCGATACACCTCACATCGTGGATGATCCCGATGTGTTGCTTGTTCATGTCACTCACTTTAATAACCTGATGTGGGATAGCGGACAGACTCCCACGTGTGTGATCGAACATGGCGTGATCGTGCCTGAAGAAGTAGAGTATAGCGGCGAACTCGATCGCGGCATTGTGGTCATCAATGGCTTGCAGAAGCGGGGGCGACGGTTGGGAGCCGATTTGTTTGAACAGGCACGACGCTGCCTTCCCCTCGATCTGGTGGGTATGGACGCAACCGCGTTGGGTGGTTTAGGTGACATGGCTCATACTGAACTGCTGACCTTTGAAGCACGCTATCGATTCTTTTTTCATCCTGTGCGATATACCAGTTTGGGATTAGCGGTGTGTGAGGCAATGATGATCGGTTTACCTATCATTGCACCTGCCACAACTGAACTTGTAACGGTTGTAGAAAACAACGTCTCTGGTTACATTCACACTGATATTGAAGTCTTAATTGAGTTGATGCAGGAGTTGTTAAAGAGTCCTGAAAAAGCCCGTCGTTTGAGCGCAGGAGCCAGAGAACAAGCGCGATCGCGCTTTCACATCAACCGCTTTGTTCAAAATTGGAATGACGCTTTTGAGCGAGTGATGAGTCGTCAGTTAACCCCTGCGTCAGGGTGAGTTTTGGGTGCATTACAGATTCCGCAATTTGAAACCAACTCTCGGATCACGGTCAACTTTTACCCCCATCCTGCATCATGACTAAACGCATTGCTCTAATTAGTGAACATGCAACCCCACTGGGCATTTTTGGTGGAGTCGATAGTGGGGGGCAGAATGTCTATGTCGGTCAACTGGCGAAGCATTTGGCGGCGATCGGCTATGACGTGGATGTGTTTACCCGACGCGACAGCGAACATCTACCTCCTGTGGTTGATTGGCAACACGGAGTCCGGGTGATTCATGTCCCAGCGGGTCCACCGACTGCCCTGCCTAAGGAGCAGCTATTGCCCTACATGCGGGAATTTACTGCCTTTATGTTGGATTGGTGTCGTGACGATGCCTCCTACGATTTGATTCACGCTAATTTCTGGATGTCAGCCCTGGTGGCAGCCGAGATCAAACGGGCGATCGCCATTCCCTTTGTGGTGACGTTTCATGCGCTGGGACGAGTGCGGCGACTGCATCAGGGTAAGGCAGACCAGTTCCCGGATGAGCGGTTTGCAATCGAGGATCGGGTGGTGCAGGAGGCTGACCATATCATCGCCGAGTGTCCCCAGGATCGGGAGGATTTGTTGCAGTTGTATCAGGCAGATCCCAACCGCATCAGCGTGATCCCCTGTGGTTTCGACACAACTGAGTTTTGGGCGATCGACAAGGTACGTGCCCGCTTAACCTTGGGTTTATCTCCCGATGAGTATTTGATTTTGCAATTGGGACGGATGGTGCCCCGTAAAGGGGTTGATACCGTCATTCGTGGTTTTGCTCATTTGCTAAAACAGCGATCGCTCCCTGCTCGGTTGCTGGTTGTGGGAGGTGAGGCGGATGTGCCTGATCCCCAGTTAACGCCGGAGATTGGACGGTTAACAGCGATCGCCCAGGAGTTGGGTGTCGCTTCCCGCATCACCTTTGTTGGGCGCAAGGGACGGGAGGTGTTGAAGTATTACTACAGTGCGGCTGATGTGTTTGTCACAACGCCCTGGTATGAACCCTTTGGCATTACGCCGATTGAGGCGATGGCGTGTGGTACTCCGGTGATCGGCTCGAATGTGGGAGGGGTAAAGTTTACCGTCAAGGATGGCGAGACGGGGTATCTGGTGCCACCGAACGAACCAGAGCGATTGGGCGATCGCCTCTTGCATTTGCTAGAGAACCCGCCAGTCATGAGCTTGTTTGGGCGACAGGCGATTCGACGGGCTCAAGACCACTTCACCTGGGAGAAGGTGACGAGTGCTGTAGCGGCGTTGTATGAGGAGGTGTTGAGTGGTGTGAATGCGATCGCAGGGGTAGAAGCCAATCAACTTGCTATTCTCGATCGCGGTTTTGAGTCTGTATTGCGGGCTGTGCAGCGATCGCAGCGGTTGTTGCGTCCCAGCATTCAAGCTGCATCTCAAGCCATGAGTAATTGCTTTTTGCGTGGTGGCAAGCTGTTGATTTGTGGCAATGGGGGCAGTGCAGCGGATGCTCAACATTTTGCTGCGGAACTGGTGGGACGGTTCTGCTGTCCACAGCGAGCAGGCTTACCGGCCATGGCTTTGTCGGCAGACAGTGCGTTTGTCACAGCATGGGCAAATGATGTGGGGTATGACGATATATTTGCGCGTCAAGTTGAAACCTTTGCCAAACCCAATGATGTGTTGTTGGGGATCAGCACCAGTGGACGCTCTAAAAACGTGATCGCGGCATTTGAGGCGGCGAAACGGCTTAACCTCACCTCGATCGCCTTGTTAGGGGGAGATGGTGGTGAATTGCGAACGAAAGCTGACATTGCGATCGTCGTTCCTGCCCTGGAAACCCAACGGATTCAGGAGGTGCAGTTACTCGTCATTCATCTGCTCTGTGAGTTGGTAGAAGAACAACTGCTGACCACACGCTCCAATGGCTTTGAACGGTTAGGCAGTTGGGAGCAGGGTTATGAATTTACCGAGTTTGAAGTCCTCGAAGAGACAGCAGTGATTCGGGGGTAAATCAACAGTTCATTGTTTAAGTCGATGGTCAATGGTCAATGGTCAATAGTCAATGGTTAATGGTCAATGGTCAATGGTCAATGGTCAATAGCTAATGGTCAATGGTCAATGGTCAATGGTCAATGGTCAATGGTCAATGGTTAATGGTCAATGGTCAATAGCTAATGGTCAATGGTTAATGGTCAATGGTTAATGGTCAATGGTCAAGGGTCAATGGTCAATGGTCAATGGTTAATGGTCAATGGTCAAGGGTCAAGGGTCAAGGGGTAAGAATCAATTGTTAATTGTTGCTTCTAGCTACTGACCGTTAACCTCTCAATTAACTCTCGCAATCAACTATTAACGATTAACGATTGACGATTGACCATTAACTGTTTACCACACAACACCTTTTTACATAACGAACACAGGGAGAACAGAACATGACCAATTTGTTGGCTGGTAAGGTCGCTCTTGTCACCGGAGGTGGACGGGGTTTAGGAGCCGCGATCTGTGAAACGTTAGCAGAAGCTGGCATGGTGGCGATCGCCGCTGATATCCGTATTGAATTGGCAGAGCAGGTAGCAGAACAGTTGCGATCGCGGGGGTTAGATTCATTGGCGATTCCGCTCGACATTACAGACGAGCAGCAGGTCGCAATGGTGGTGCAAAAAATTATGGATCAGTTCGGACACATTGATGTGTTAGTGAACAATGCCGGAACTGATGTCACGCTTCCCATTGAAGAGTTGACCATTGCCGATTGGGACAAAGTGATGAGCGTTAACCTGCGGGCACCATTCATCCTGGCTAAAGCTGTGATGCCGCTGATGAAGCAACAGGGACATGGGCATATCGTTAACATTGCCTCGACTGCTGCCAAACGAGTTTGGGCAAATGCCTCGGTGTATCACGCCAGCAAATGGGGCTTGATGGGACTGAGCCACGCCATGCACGTCGAAGCCCGTCCCCATGGTGTTAAAGTCACCGCTGTTGTTGCAGGGGGAATGAAAACGCCATTCTTGCTCGATCGCTTTCCCGACATCGATCCTGACATTTTGCAAGACCCCAAAAATGTAGCTGCAACGGTTCGTTATGTGTTGACCCAACCTGCTGAAACAGTGATCCCCGAAATTATGGTGATCCCCATGCGGGAAGGATCTTGGCCTTAGAAGGGGAGTGAGGGAGTACCCTATCCCCCCATTACCCCTCTACTCCATCCCCTTTCTACTCTTCTACCCCACCCATCCTCCCTCTACTCTTCTACCCCATCCCCTTTTGACCTATGAGCAGACGAGCTGTATTTCTAGATAAAGATGGAACTCTCATTCACAACGTTCCATACAATGTCGATCCCGATAAGATTCAGTTGACCGAAGGGGCGGCGATCGCCCTACAACGGCTCCATGCGGCTCAATATGACCTGATTGTTATTACCAATCAATCGGGCGTAGCACGGGGCTATTTCCCGGAAACGGCTCTGCTGGGAGTGGAGCAGCGGTTACACGAGTTGTTTGCTGCCGTTGGAGTGCCACTAATGGGCTTTTACTACTGTCCCCATCATCCCCAGGGAACGCTCCCAACCTACGCCTTTGAGTGTGATTGTCGTAAACCCAGACCGGGCTTGATTTATCAGGCAGCCCAGGATCACGCCATTGACCTGACCCAATCCTGGTTTATTGGAGATATCTTGCATGATGTGGAAGCGGGACGGGCAGCGGGATGCCGAACGGTATTGCTCGACAACGGCAACGAAACGGAATGGGAGTTATCGGAAGCCCGATTACCCCACCATCTGGTAACTGATCTGGCTGAAGCGGCTCGCTTGATTGTGGCGATCGCTCAACCTCGCGTTCAGGCGGTAGATGACTTGCTGCCGATCTCCCCCTACTCTGGTCTACTGGAAGCAAACCCGATGATGCAGCGATTGACGGAGGTGGGGTATGGAGGCTGACCTGCTCCATCTTGTGGATTGTTGGTCGTCGCTCACGGTGTTGGTGATCGGCGATGTCATGCTGGACTGTTACCTCAATGGCACGACCAATCGCCTTTGCCAGGAAGCCCCGGTGCCCGTGGTGGCGGTGAGTCAGCGTCAAAACTATCCGGGCGGAGCCGCGAATGTAGCTGCCAATGTAGCGAGTTTAGGGGCTAATGTACGCTTGCTGTCTGTCATTGGCGATGATCACGAAGGCGATCGCTTGCGGCAGGCGTTAGCAGCACGACAAGTTGCCACAGCCGATCTGCTCGTCACTCCCACCCGCACTACCCTGGCAAAACAGCGAGTCATGGCAGCGGATCAGGTGCTAGTGCGCTTTGATCAGGGCAGTACCGAGGCGATCGCCCCTGACCTGGAGGATTGGGTGATCGAACGGCTCACAGCGGAGTATGCCGCCTGTGATGCGGTAATTGTGTCGGATTATGGTTACGGCATCTTGACACCGCGCATCATTCAACGGTTGGCGACTCTGCAAGCGCAGCACCCCCGTGTGCTGGCGGTGGACTCGAAACAACTGCCCGCCTACCAGTCAGTAGGCATGACCCTGGCAAAGCCCAATTACGTAGAAGCAACTCAGGTGTTGGGCATACCGAAGCGAGTTGATCAGCGAGTGGAGCAAATCCTTGCTTGTGGCAATTATTTGTTAGAGATGATTGGAGCCGATACCGTTGCGGTGACCCTTGACGCGGAAGGAGCCGTGGTCTTGCTATCTGGGCAACCTCCCATCCGCACGGTTGCTCAACCCGTTCCAGCCCAGCAGACATCAGGGGCAGGCGACACGTACATCAGCGCATTCACATTGGGGTTAGCAACCGGGGCAACGGTGTCAACCGCTGCGACCCTCGCTGCAACTGCAACTGGAGTTGTGGTGCAACAGGTGGGAACAACACTGTGCTCCGCAACTGCTCTGGTGCATGCCTTTGAAGCTCAAGCGTATCCCGCTCACCCCCGCAAGATCCTAAGCGATCGCGCCACGCTCTCGGACTGTGTGCAGCGACTCCACCAACAGGGGCAGCGGATCGTATTGACGAATGGTTGCTTCGACATTCTCCATGCGGGTCATGTTGCCTATCTGACGCAGGCGAAGGCATTGGGGGATGTGTTGATCGTTGGCGTCAATGTGGATGAAACGGTGCGCCAACTCAAAGGTAGCGATCGCCCAGTGAATCCGCTTGCCGATCGTCTGGCAGTGTTGGCTGCACTGGGTTGTGTTGATTACGTAGTGCCCTTTGCGGAATTAATGCCCCACGCGCTGATTCGAGCTATCTGTCCGACGGTGTTTGTCAAAGGTGGCGACTATACCCGCGAAACCCTGCCAGAAGCCGAACTGGTTGAGGTGTTGGGCGGTAGAGTCGAGATTTTGCCCTATGTCCGCGATCGCTCCACGACCCGATTGATTCATCGCATTCAGACTGCCAACCCTTTGAAAAATCTCTCTCCCTTATGAATCATGCTGGACTGGAACACCGCTAAAAACATCCTCTGCATCCGGTTGGACACGATTGGTGATGTGATCATGACCACACCCGCGATGCGTGCCCTTAAAACGGCGCATCCCGATCGTCGCATCACTCTGATGACCTCATCGGCAGGAGCCGCGATCGCCCCTCTGCTCCCCGACCTGGATGACCTGATTGTGTACGATTCTCCCTGGTTAAAGGCGACCGCTCCACGGGTGGATAGTGCGCCAGAATACGCCATGATTGAGCAATTGCGGCGATCGCAGTACGATGCAGCGGTTATCTTTACGGTCTATAGCCAAAATCCATTACCATCGGCGTTTCTGTGTTACATGGCAGGAATTCCGCTACGGTTGGCGCATTGCCACGAAAACCCCTATCAGCTTTTGACGGATTGGATTAAAGATCCAGAGCCAGAGCAGTTTACCCGCCACGAGGTGCAGCGACAACTCGATCTGGTGGCGAGCGTGGGATGCCGGGGTGAATTAGATGAGTGGGACAAGCGAATGCGGTTAGAGGTTCCGCCAGATGCGCTGGTTCAGGTTCAGCACAAGCTAGCTGAACTAGACATTGAACGCGATCGCCCCTGGGTTGTGATCCATCCGGGGGCAACGGCTCCCTCGCGTCGCTATCCGCCAGAAGGGTTTGCGATCGCTGCTCGGCAACTTGTGCAGGCGGGTGTACAGGTGATTTTCACAGGCACTCAACCGGAAATAGAGTTGATTGAATCGATTCGGTTGTTGATGGAGATGCCGTCGTACTCGTTGGGCGATCGCCTGTCTTTGAGCGAATTAACCGCTCTCTTGTCGCTTGCTCCGGTACTCATTTCAAACAATACGGGTCCCGTTCACATTGCTGCTGCTGTTGGCACTCCTGTTGTGGATCTATACGCATTAACGAATCCTCAACATACGCCATGGGGTGTGCCTAACCGAGTGTTGTTTCACGATGTTCCCTGTCGCATTTGTTATAAGAGCATTTGCCCGGAAGGACATCATCATTGTTTACGGTTAGTTGAGCCAGAGAGGGTGGTTGATGCTGCGTTAGAGCTATTACAAACTCCAGTGCAAGACAGCCCATTCAATCAAACAGTCTTGCTTGCGAAGGTCTAGTGTCAACCAAGCTTTCAAGAGCTTTCTCTTGGGTGCATTCCGCGATCGCTAATCCTCCTATAAAAAGTCTCTTTTCGTTTCATCCTTAATTGCTCATTTTTCTCTCTTCTTTTTTCATTTTTCTCTCTTCTTTTTTATGATCGACATTCTCATTCCTACTTATTGTCGTCCAGCTGCTTTAGCGGTAACCCTAACCAGCCTATGTGCTCAAACTTATCGTGACTTTCGTGTGGTGGTGTCTGACCAGACAGAGGATGGTAGTGCGTTTGAGTCGGGAGAAGTACAGGCAGCACTGCGGGTATTGCAGTCCCATGGGCATGTTGTGGAGACGCTGAAACACCTGCCCCGAAAAGGATTGGCGGAACATCGGCAGTTTTTGCTCAATCAGGCGATCGCTCCCTATGCCCTGTTCCTGGATGACGACCTGATCCTGGAACCCTGGGTCGTAGAGTGTTTATTGACTACGATTCAAACAGAGCAGTGTGGATTCGTTGGCTCAGCGGTGATTGGCTTGAGTTTTAGTGAAGATGTTCGTCCCCATCAGCAAATCTTAGAGTTTTGGGAAGGTCCAGTCGAGCCGGAGATCGTCCGTTCTGGTACTCCTCAGTGGGAGCGGTACAAGCTGCACAACGCCGCTAATCTTTATCACGTCCAGCAGCAATTAAAAATTACTCCTGATCATCCCCGCACCTATCGAGTTGCCTGGATTGGTGGTTGTGTGATGTATGACACGACCAAGTTACGCAGTGTGGGCGGATTTGAGTTTTGGCGTGAGTTACCCCCAAACCACTGCGGTGAAGATGTGTTAGCCCAATTGCGGGTAATGGCAGCCTTTGGTGGTTGTGGTGTGTTGCCTTCAGGGGTGTATCACCAGGAATTGCCAACGACGATCCGCGATCGCAGTATGGATGCTCCCCAATTGTTGCCAGTGGTGTAGGAAGAGGAAAAGAAAAAGGAAGAGAGAAGAGAGAAGAAAGAAAAAAGAAGAAAGAAGAAGGTTGATGGTTATTGTTAAAACCCTGCTGATTGACCATTAACCATTGACCATTAACCATTAACTATTAACCATTGACCATTAACTATTAACCATTGACCGTTGACCACTAACTATTGACCGTTGACCACTAACTATTGACCAATAAAGACTGATCAAGCTCCACTCCCCACTCCCTATTCCCCACTCATGAGAGACATTCGTCAGATTTTATTTGTTGAATTACTCGGTGGCATTGGCGATCTGCTGATGGCATTGCCTGCTATTCATGCGGTGGGGCGATCGCACCCTCAAGCCCAGATGACGGTGTTGACGTTTGCCCCTGGAGGTGAGTTGCTGCAACATGACCCCCTGGTGCATCGAGTGGTGATTGCGCCTAGAGGACAAGCCCGATTTACGTTAGATGGGCTACTGATGAACGACCAGTTTGATCTGATTGTTTCAGACACGAATTATGACGGTATTGCCGATGCCATTCACGACTACAAAGTGCGATCGCCTCGCAACCCTGTAGTAGTGACGAATTTGTGGCGATCGCCCCCACCGGATCAGCGGGTTACGGATCGATTTCTCACGCTGTTGCTGTCTGATGGCTTAATTCAACTGGATGCTGTCACCTGGAACCAACCGCATTTGTATCTGACCCCAAGCGAACGGACGATCGCGCGTCAGTCCTTGGGTGCTGCCTATCGTCCCTTAGTTGTGCTCTGTCCAGATGCAGGGATGGCAATCAAACGCTGGTCGTCTCAGCATTTCATTACCGTTGGCAAGGCACTGCAACAGCAGTATGGGGCAACGATTGTGGTTCCGGTCGGTTCCGATGTGGATCAGGCAACGGCGATCGCGCGGGGTATCGGTGGAACTGCCCAGATCTGGCAGTCGGGATCACTCCGAAGTTTTGCAGCGATGTTGGCAGAGGCGGATCTGGCGATCGCTGCTGATACAGGTCCGGCTCGGATTGCGGCTGCGCTGCAAGTTCCCACCATTACTCTGTTTGGTCCTTCGTGGCATGGGCGGTATGGACAACCTGAACCCCACGTCAATTTACAGGGCTTTCCGGAGTGCCCGGAGCGCAATATCGCCAACTTCACGGAACAAGCCTGCTGGTATAGCGGACAGTGTCCCTACGAGTGGAAAACTTGCCTGGAGGACATTTCGCCAATGTCGGTCTTAGAGACAGCCGTTCGGTTGTTGAATCAGCGAGACATTCAACAGTCCTCCAATACGGTCAATATCATCCATCTGAAAGCCCAACAGACAGGGTTAGCTGAACCCTGGCGATCGCTACGAAATCTGCTTGTGATGCGGTTAGACAACATTGGAGATGTGATGATGACCAGTCCAGTGTTGCGATCGCTGAAGGAAAACTTGCCGGATGCCAGACTGACGTTGATGGCAAGTCCTGGAGGTGCGTTGACAGAGCCACTGTTGCCCTGGGTGGATGAGGTGTTGCCGTGGCGCGTGCTGTGGCAAGATTTGGGGCGATTGGACTTTAATCCCGATCGCGAATGGGAATTAATCGAAACCCTGAGCCAACGCCAGTTTGATGCAGCGATTATTCTCACGAGTTTCAGTCAGAGTCCCCATCCGGCAGGGCTGATCTGTGCGCTGGCGGGTATTCCTCTGCGGTTAGGCGAATCGAAGGAACAGGATTTAGGAACACTGACCCACGCGATCTCACCTGCTCCGGATGACCTGCATCAGGTGGAGCGTAATTTGCGGTTGATTGAATCGGTAGGATTTAAAGTGAGCGATCGCGGTTTGGCGTTACATATTCCTGTGGTCTCTCCCCTACGCGGCACGGAATCCTTGCCCTATTTGGTTTTGAATCCCTGGACGAGTTGCCAATCGCGCAACTATTTCAGCGATCGCTTTGCTCAGGCGGCGCGTCAATTGAGTGAAATTACCGGATGGTCGGTTGTCGTCACAGGGGTCGAAAAAGATCGTGAGCGTGCCACTGATTTGTTAGTTACGCTGGGTGCTCGTGCAATCGATTTAATTGGCAAAACCAGCCTGTCCGAATTAGTTGCCCTCATTGCTGAAGCAAAACTGGTACTGACCAACAACACCTCTACAATGCACATTGCTGATGCGACAGGGACTCCTAGCGTGATTCTCTTTGCAGGCACCGAGTTAGAACGTCAGTGGAAGCCGCGTTACAGTCCCACCCGATTGTTACGCCGACCCACAGTGTGCAACCCCTGCTACGCCTTCCATTGTCCCCATGAATTGGAATGTCTGAATATCACACCGGAAGCTGTTGTCGCGGCGGCGTTGGAACTCTTAAAAGAGTGAAAAGTAACACCTCAAGCTCTCATCTTTTTCTCCCTCTCTGCTTTCTTCCCTCTCTCCTCCTTCTTTCGACAGTGGTTTGGCTCTACAAAACAGGATTACTACTGAAATGGCGGTAATGTCTTAATGAAAGAAAACGATGGCATACGATTACGATTTGGTGGTGATTGGCGCGGGTCCGGGAGGGCTATCTGCGGCTAAGCGTGCCGCTCACTATGGTGCGAAAGTGGCGATCGCAGAACGAGAGGCTCTGGGAGGGGTATGTCTGAACCGGGGTTGTATTCCCAAAACGTTGATGGCGTATGCCTCGCGCTTTCAGCAATGGATCGAAGATGCTCGTTGCTATGGGTGGCAGGTGGGAGAGGCTCAGTTTCACTGGCACCAGTTTCGTCAAGCACGCGATCAGGAAGTCGATTGCGCCCGACAAAGCCATACCAAAACCCTCGCAAAGGCAGGGGTTGACTTGATTCCAGAATCCGCCGTTTTTGTCGATCCCCATACTTTGAAACTGGGCGATCGCAGAGTAACGGCTGACAAACTGTTGATTGCGGTTGGGGGGAAGCCAATCAAGCCCGATATTCCTGGCATTGAGCACTGTGTCACGTCGCGGGAGATGTTTGCTCTGGAGGAATTGCCCAAACGGTTAGTGATTATGGGTGCGGGTTACATCGGCGTGGAGTTTAGCAGTACGTTTCGGGGCTATGGCGTTGAAGTCATGCTGATCAATGCCGATGATGAGATCCTATCGGGCTTTGATGATGACCTGAGAAAGGCAGTCCACAACGGCTTGACGGAACGGGGTGTTGAGATGTGGTGCAAGACCAAAGCGAAAGAGGTTGAGCCAGTCACGGATGGGTTGCGGGTAACCCTCTCTGGGGATTGCCCCGAAACGATTACGGCGGATCTAGTTTTGTGTGCCATTGGGCGCACTCCCAACCTGGAGGAACTGCAATTGGAGCAGGCAGGCGTTGAGGTTCAAGAGAAGGCGATCGCGGTAGACGACCAATACCGCACCAGTCAATCTCATATTTTTGCGGTGGGCGACTGCACGAATCGCGTCCCTTTAACTCCAGTCGCTCGCACAGAAGGACGCATTTTTGCCGATATTCACTTTGGTAATCAGCCCGGTCAACTCCAGTATGATCTCATTCCCTCTGCCGTTTTTTCCCATCCTCAGGCAGCAGGCGTGGGGCTAACCGAAGCCAAAGCACGAGAGCAGTATGGGGAAGAAGCGATCGCCTGCCAGCGCATTGAATTTCAACCTCTGTTGAATCGATTGCTCGACCATCCCACATCGCCCGATCTGTTTAAGATAATTGCGGAAAAGTCGTCAGGTCGTGTCTTAGGCGTCCATTTGGTTGGGGATCAAGTCGCTGATTTGATTCAAGGAATTGGATTAGCTATGCATCAGGGTGTCACGCAACACGACTTTGAAACGATGATCGGCGTTCATCCCACAGCGGCGGAGGAGTTGTTTAGTTAGTCATGCCAGGGAACTTAAAGAACAAAGCGACTGTAGCGATAATTGCAGGAACGTATCATCCTGATCGATGTGGCGTAGCTCATTACACCTTGCATTTGAGGGAGGCTCTGGCGCAACGAGAAATCACATCTCTGGTTCTAACAACTCATGCAGCGGCTCAAACCCAGGATGCCACTGTGATAGGAGCGGTTACCCGGTGGCGACTGGCGGATCTGCCGTCCTTGGTGCAAACCGTTCACCGCACCAAAGCCGATCTCTTACACATTCAACACGCTGCTGGAACGTACGGATTCGATCGCACCATTTTTCTGCTGCCACTGGCGTTGCGATTGAGCGGATGGCGATCACCTATTGTGACGACCATTCACGAATATGGCTGGTGGGAATGGCAACCCAAGTGGCTGCCCGCACCTTGGGTTGAGACGTTGAAAACTTGGGGACAGCAACGCAGTTGGTGGGATCGGGAGGATGGCTTTTTGCTGACTCAAAGCGATGCCATCATCACAACAAATGCGGATGCTCAACAGGTCGTAACCTCCCGCTTACCACACCTGACTCACCGAGTACAGCAGATCCCTATCGGCGCGAATATTGCGATCGCCCCCATTCCCCAAACTCAAGCTCGGCAAGTTCTGCGCCAGCGATGTGGTTGGGCTGACGATACGGTTATTTTTGCGTTCTTTGGCTTTCTCCATCCGGTAAAAGGACTGGAAACGTTGCTGTCTGCCTTTCGGCAGATCGCAGCGACCCATCCCCAAGCCCGATTAGTGTTAATTGGCGGTGTGGAAAGTCTTGCTTTGCCAGATCAGCAAGCCAGTCAATATTGGCAGAAGTTGCAAACCCAAATTGCAGACTTGCAGTTGCAATCGATGGTTCACATGACGGGCTATTTAGACCCAGGCGCGGTTTCTGAATGTCTGCGAGGAGCTGATGTGGGAGTGCTACCTTTTAACCATGGTGTGACGCTAAAAAGTGGTTCCCTGTTGGCGTTGATGGCTCACGAATTGCCTGTCATTGCCACTCGTGCCAATCCGCCTGATCCGCTCCTGGAGGATCGTTCTCTGTTGTGGTCAATTCCCTCGCGTGATGTGGGCAGTTTAGTAACGGCGATGCATCACCTCATGGAGGATGCGGAGCGCAGGCAACAATTGGGGCAGGCTGGATTTCGCTTTAGTCAACCGTTTACCTGGTCGAGTATTGCTGATGCGCATCAAGCGATTTATCAATCTGTCATCTCTGACGCTTCTCGTAATGCGGAATCAAAAACGCTTTTCGGCGGTGGGACTCGGTATTCCCATATTGAAGATCCTTTCTAAGTACAACTCGTCATAAATAAGGGTGGGAATTGGGAGTGCAGGGGTGGAACCCCTGGCTGGGGGCGCAGCTCCCACACCTCCGTGGTTTTATTTCCAAACCCTATCTATGAATAGCAGTACTAAGAGCTACTTTATTTCCTCAGAGCTAATTTGTTTGTCAATCTTAAGCTCTAAAACATCTGCTATTGATCCCTCTAACCCCCCTTAATAAGGCTACGTGTATACAGATCTCTGCTTCCCTACAAATTTGATGCATGATGGTTTCAAGCGTGTGAGAACCAGGCATTGGGGGATTCTCCCCCAAACCCCCATTGGGGGACGCCACTGCCTCCCCCAAACCCCCTAGCAGAAGGTGTTTGGGTGAACCCAAAGGCGCGCTTCGCATCGGTTCCAAGTACGGGTGCTTCTGCTCAGGTCAAGACCTTTGACAAAGGCTCAAAGTCCCCTGGAATTGGGGGATTTAGGGGGATGAGGGAACTTCTGTGTGCACCGTAGCCTAACAAAGGGGAAATCCAAGCCAGAATCTGAAGCCTCCCTTTTGAAGGGAGATTTAGGAGGATCGAAACAATATCTACAAATCAGCTCTATGAGCTAAATACTCTTAAAATCCCCTGACACTATGAAACGCGATCGCCTCCCTCATGTTGTTATTTACACGGATGCTGCCGGAATTGGCGGTGCAGAAATCAGTGTGGGACATTTGGTGGCAACTGTATCCAGCCACTTTCAAATAACAGTGGTGGGTGTTGTGGCGGAGGTTGTGAATGCGATCGCCGACCGTCGTCCGGATACTGTTCGAGTTGTCCTGCCAGCACAGGGAATTCGCTCATGGATGGCTCATCTTGCAACGTTTCAGAAACTCAAACCAGACATCATCCACTGCAATTTGTGTACACCATGGGCTTGTGCGATCGCTCTATTCACATCTCTTGTGTTGCCTCAGGCGCGTGTGGTGCGCGTGGATCAGTTGCCACTGCGAACGACTGATCTAACAACCTGGTTACGGACTCGGCTCCTGTCGTTGCGGGTAGATGCCCATGTGGCAGTGGGAGAAGCCAGTGCCTGTCGCATGGAGGATTTTTACGCATTGGGACGCAATACGGTGATCTCGATTCCGAATGGGGTTCCCGATCTTCCCAACGGCACCTCTCTGAGCCAGGGGGAACAGGGGGATCACAAAGACGGCAGGATGATCGTGGGGAGCATTGGTCGGTTAGACGCGATGAAAGCTCACGATGTTTTGCTAAGGGCGATCGCTCAAGTCGATGGGGTACGGGTCGTGATTTTGGGGGAAGGGGCAGAACGTCCGACCTTAGAGAGATTGGCAATGGAACTGGGGGTGAGCGATCGCCTGCAATTGCCCGGTTGGGTCAATCCACAAACCTATCTGCCGAGGTTTGATGTTGTAGCGATGCCTTCCCGGTCGGAGGGGTTTCCCTTGGCGATGGTAGAGGCGATGTTAGCCGCTAAACCTGTGATTGCCACTCGCGTTGGCAGTATGCCTGAAGCGGTTCTTGATGGGCAAACCGGACTCCTGATCGAGAAAAATGATGTAGAGGGATTAGCCCAAGCGTTACGACGACTACGGGATAATCCCCAGTGGCGATCGCAGTTGGGACAACAGGCACGGGAATTGGCGATCGCCCGCTTTACTGTAGAAGCCATGACTCATCAGTATGAAGAGGTATGGGATAAAGTCCTGAATTCACCACAAAAACCTCGATTAAAGGTGCCTCCTCCAAAGGATTGATATCCTTTAGAAAAGCATTTTTCTTCGGCTCCATGACCAGTCCATCCCCTCATCTGCCTCCCTTAAATGTCTTTGTGTCCTACTCGCACAGGGATGAGACATTTAAGGATGAATTGGTGATTCACCTGGCAAACTTAAAGCGTCAGGGTAAGATTCGCGCATGGCAAGACCGCGACATTGAAGCGGGGACGGAATGGGATGCCGAGATCAAACAGCAACTCGAAGCGGCTGAGATTATTTTGCTGTTGATCACGCCCCAGTTTATGGCGTCCGATTATTGCTACAACCTGGAGATGCAACGAGCTATCCAACGCCATCAAGAGGGAACGGCTCGTGTGATCCCCATTATTGTCAAGCCCTGTGATTGGGAGAATGCCCCTTTTAGCGCACTCCAGGTTTTACCCAAAGATGCCCTCCCCATTACCCAATGGAATGATCGGGATGCCGCTTTTCTCAACGTTGTGCAGGGTATTCGTCGGGCAGTAGAGTCGCTTCATCCTCAACCGTTAATAGGCGCAATCTCTAACTCAACCACTGCTTCCCCGGTGCCCCATCCCTCCTCCACTCCGGTCGTTGCCTCCTCCGCGACTGCTCAGCCCTTCCACCCCTCTATTTCCATCTCCTTCTCCACCTACGACTCGCAGACCTTTACCGGACGTGATGAGGAAACCGAGCACCTCTCCGGAGTTCTGCAAGACGATTGTCGGTTGTTGCTCATTCACGGCATGACAGGCATTGGCAAAACTGCCCTTGCTGAACGATTGGCAGATCGGTTTGTGCAACCCCCCATGCGATACGTCCAGGTGATTCTCGATCGCGGCATATCCTCGACTGATTTCACGAGTGGCGCACTCGCCATTTTGGCAAAACTGGATGACGACACAGCGCAACAACGACCTGACGAACAACTCCTGCCTCACCTGTTGCAAACCCTGGAGCGTCAACCCTGCTGGCTACAACTCGACTCGCTGGAGGCGTTGTTGTGTCAAAATGACCGGGGTGAATCGCATTTTACGGATCCCACCTGGTTAGACTTTTTTGAGCAATTCTTGACCCTTGACCCCTCGCCAGTTGCCCCTGGTTCTCGTCTGGTGCTCACCTCTCAGAGTCTGCCGATGGATTGGAGCGATCGCGCTTTTCGCCTCGATAACCTCTGGTATGAGTACCCCCTGCATGGTCTGGAGAAATCTCAACGGATCGATTTGTTTCGTCGTCATGGGGTGACTCCAAAAACGTCAGCAGAGACAGACTACCTCTGTGCGATCGCCGACTACTTTGATGGGCATCCCCTGATCCTCAAAATGATTGCAGGTGATATTCAAAAGCGTCCCTTTAATGGCAGTGTCGAAACCTATTGGCGCGATTACTACCACCAGCGGCAGACTCAGACTACCCTCAAACTCGCTCGCAGTCAGGAAGAACGAGCACGCCATTGGGTCAGACAAATTTTGGAACAGCTTCCCGATTTGCCGCGCCAAATGTTGCAACGGGCTTCAGTTTTTCGGCGACCTGTGCCCGAACGCTTTTATTTGGCTCTGCTGTCGAACACTGCCGATTCTGAGCGGGACGCCGCGCTGACAGTCCTCAAGTCGCGCAACCTGGTAGAAGAGATTGATTTCTACAATGGGGAACTGCGGATTCAACAGCACAACCTGATTCGCGAGATTGCTCGCACTCTCCTGAAAGCCGATCTCCCAACCTGGCAATCGGCGGAACGCCAAGCTGCCCATTTGTGGCTTACTGCCTATACCCCTGCCCCCGATGCCCCCACGTTAGAGACAGTGCGCGGTTATCTGGAAGCTTTTGATCACTACTGCACGATTGAGGATTGGAACACGGCTCAACAAACCGCCTGGACTCGCTTAAATACTCCAACCGAGAGCTATTTATGCTGGCAGTTGGGCATGTGGGGCTATTACCGGGAACAGGTGTTGCTATACACGAGCCTGTTGAAAATTGCTCGAAACACAGGCAATCGCCAGGGTGAAAATGTGCTGCATGGGTTGGGGATGGCGTATAGCTATTTGGGGCAATATCAGCAGGCGATCGCCTGTCATCAGCAATATTTGGTGATTGCCCGTGAAATTGGCGATCGCCCCGGTGAAGGTGCGGTGTTAGGCAATTTGGGAGGGGCATACGATAAGTTGGGGCAATATCAGCAGGCCCTGGAGTGTCACCAGCAATTTTTGGCAATTGCGCGTGAAATTGGCGATCGCCAGTATCAGAGCAATGCTCTGGGAGGCTTGGGCAACACCTACTACAGCATGAAGCAGTATGAGCAGGCGATCGACTGCCATCGACAATCTCTCCAGATCGCGCAGGAGCTTGGTGATCGGCGGGGTGAAGGCGTAGCTTTCGGGAATTTGGGGCTTGTGTACGACCACCTGGGACAATATCAGCAGGCGATCGACTTTCACCAGCAATGCTTGACGGTCATGCAAAGCCTTGACGATCGCGGCGGTGAAGGGGCAGCACGGGTGAATCTGGGCGGTACCTATCTGAAAATGAAGCGGTATGCGGAGGCGTTGACTGAGAACCAAACGGCGTTAACGATCGTGCGTGAGACAGGCGATCGCTTAAATGAAGCTGAAGCCCTCAAGAACCTTGCAGAACTGCATCTTGCGCTTGGCGAGACAGCGATCGCCCGACAATACGGTGAGCAGGCACTAACATTGGCAACTGAGCTTGGAATTCCCCTAAAGGAAGATTGCCAGAAACTCATGCACCAGTTGGAGGCTATCGGTTAATTTGTGCCTCGACTCCCGCGATCACATCCGATGCTCCGGGTTGTTGTTCGGGTTTGCGAGTGTACCACCATGCCCAGGAGATAAAAACTGCCTGAAACGGCAACCGCAACCAATACAACACTGGATGATGAGGAATGCCTTCGATTGGAATGCTGTTGAGTGCCTGATTGATGTTAGCTGGAAAGACGGCAATAAATAACGCAATCAATCCCCAGGCAGCGGCAACGCTAACAAATGGAATGAGCAACCCAATGCCACCCAGGATTTCAAAGAAGCCGCTGATGTAAACTAAACCGACTGGATGTGGCAACTCCGGTGGCACAATTTTGGCATATTCCTGTGGCTTGAGGAAGTGTGTAATGCCAACGATAATAATAGAGATCGCGAGGATCACTCGCAGAATTTCTTTACGACGATAATACGTTTGACTGACTGCTTTCATAACTCAATCGACGACTTACACAACCCTTCAATTTCTACTCAAAATTAACAATATGAGTGAATCAATTTCGTCTGTCTTCAGACGGCTAGGGGTCAAGTTTTCTATATAGCAACCGAGGGGTTGGTTAGGACGGGGCGCAGAGGTTTGCCGAACCGATGCGGGTTGGTTTTGCTCTTGTAACGGCGGTTTTAACCGCTAAGTACTGCTATTCATAGATAGGGTTTGGAAATAAAACCAGGGGGGTGTGGGGGCTGCGCCCCAGCCAGGGGTTCCACCCCTGCACCCCAAATTCCTACCCTTATTTACGACGAGTTGTACTAAGGAATGGAAATTAAATAAGTTCGATATTTGGTAGGGGCGGGTTTTGCTGTCAAATCTATAACAGGGCACAGGTGGATCTGCTAAACCCGCCCGTACAGTTTGCGGATTTATTAAATTCACAATCCTAAGATTCTTAAGTCCTGTTCCGGTTAAATCGCTTTTTTACAACATCTAACGTCAGTACAGCTTTTGAACTCATGAATGAATCTCACTTCAAACAACCAGAATTAGGATTGGTTTGCATTACGGCATCCGATCAAGTTCGGTTTAAGACGATGACGCGCAAACGCCTATTGCAGCTTGCGCCGAACGAGCAGACAGATGCACTGCGAGATTTGTATGCTCAAAATATGAAGCGATTGGATGCAGCAATTACCTTTTGTGAGCGTGAGGGGGTTCACCTGTACCGCCTGATCTCTGGACTGTTTCCCTTTGCCGATGATCCAATCGGTGCAGATGTTTTAACGGAATTTTCTGAAGGACTGGCGATTGTGGGGGCACATGCGATCGCCTCTGGTATTCGTCTGGTGTTGCATCCCGACCAGTTTGTGGTGCTCAACTCCGATCGCCCCGATGTGATTGAAAACAGTATCAAGATTCTAACTGCCCATGCGCGGACGTTTGACCTGTTGGGACAACCACAATCGCCCTGGGCACTGATGAACATCCATGGGGGGAAGGGCGATCGCGCTGAACGCTTGGTCAGCGTTATTCGAGATTTGCCCGACACGATTCGTCTGCGGCTCACTCTGGAGAATGACGAGTATGCCTATGGAGCTAACCAAATTGCAGAAGTCTGTCAGGCAGCAGGTATTCCAATGGTGTTTGATGCACACCACCACGCCATCAATCAGCACCTGGAAACCTATGAAGACCCCAGTGTGGCAGAGATGCTGGAGGTTGCTAAAACAACATGGCAGAACCCAGACTGGCAGTTAGTCCACATTTCTAACGGATGCGAATCCTTCACCGATCCGAAACACAGCGATTACATTACGCTGATGCCCAGTTCCTACCGCTATGTGCCGTGGATTGAGATTGAGGCAAAACAAAAAGAACGGGCGATCGCCAAGCTACGCGAGGATTGGTTAACACTAGGCTTTCCATCCCACACGACAGAACTACAACCTGTCTGAACCCAAATCTGACCATTTGAGGATTTGGCAATGCTATGAAGTTAGTTAGCGTACAGGCAGAATCAATTGATTTGTTGAATCCAAACGCTTGAAGTAGAGAAATTAATCATGTCAGAACCCAATGAAAAAACGCCCGGTGAACAGGCGTTAGAAGCAACGCATAATCCTGGAGCAATGCTTGAAAGAGCACGCGACGCTAATGAAGGAAAAAGCTCCAATTCTTCTGGAAGTGTGGCAACAAGTACGGCTCAAGAGCATGTTCCCAGCACGTCTGACCCTAATGCCTCAACTCTGCCTTCATCTAATAAGCCCGATGAAGAGCCTTAGAGCTACTTACTAAAGTCAATCTGAAGCTCTAAACCATCTGCTGTCGCTTGATCTCCCCTAACAAGCTACGGCGTATACAGATCTCTGGTCTTTTCCATAATTGGAGAACCAGGCATTGGGGGAGTTTCCCCAAACCCCCTAGCAGAAGGTGTTTGAGTTAACCCAAAGGCGCGCTTCGCATCGGTTCCAAGTTCGGGTGCCTTTAGTAGTGACAAGAGGTTTGGGAGAACTCAAAGTTCCCCAGAATTGGGGAATTTAGAGGGCTGAGAGGACTTGTGTGTACACGGTAGCCTAACAAAGGGGGAACTCAAGTAAGGGTCTGAAATCCCCTCCATTGCAGGGCGCAGATGGGTTTGCTAAACCCGCCATACAGTTTGCGGATTTATGTTGCAGATTTATGGCGTTGCCGATCTAATGCATGAATTTCGTAGGGACGTTTCGCGAAACGTCCCTACAGTCGTGTTGCGTTTTCAAGAGTCATACCTGCATTCAGCAATGCGCGGATTTATTCAACCCACACTCCTTAGATTAGAGATGATGTTGAACTTGTGTTGAACTCGTAGGGATACGGCGTAACAATCCTACTGGCTACAATTCCGCAGGTGTTTCGGGAGCAACTTCAATGCCCAGTTGTGTTCTGTCAAATGGAGTTGGAGTTCCCAAATCGCCAAAGCTGTTAATTGTGACTCCAATGTGTTCTCCGGCTTTTTTGAGTTCTCTTTCAAATGTGGCAATGTCATTGCCATACCCACATCGTTCGGCTGCTGCCTCAATACCCTGATTGGAATTGGCTTTTGCACAATCGATTAAATCAGTTCCGTAAAGGGGTTCTAATGATGCCATTATTGTTCTCCCCATCTCAGTAAATTACTAAGACGATCGTAGAAATAAAATAGTAGATTACCCCTCCATCAACGGGCAGAACCAGAGACAGACTAAAGTTCTAAACAGAGTTTTGATAAAGGATTTCCTTGTCCCTCTTTAGTTTGAAGTGAGTTAAAGTCTTTCGCTTGATAGAGCATTCATTGGCGATCGCCTCCCATATTTAAAGGAGTAGAAACTTTTAACCTCAAGTAATGCAAGGGCAGTGCAAGAATAGCAATTTTGCTGTGAGTCGAGAATCATGTTGCAGAGATTTTTGGGCTTGAGATTTTGCATTTGAGGTTTGAAGACAAGATCTGATTGCATTTCTACAGATCTTGAACTCAATTAGTATTTGTTCGGAGTGAATACACTATGCTGTCAATTGATGAGCTTAAAGAGTTACTTCAACCTCAAGGGCTTTGCGTTTCGATATTCATGCCGATGCATCGGGCTGGGTCTGAAGTGCAGCAAAATCCAATTCGATTTAAGGATTTGATCAAACAAGCGGAAGATCAACTGCAAGCCCATGATATGCGACGCACGGATGCTGTAGCGTTGTTGGAACCTGCTCACTCATTGGATCAGACAGATTTTTGGGAGAACCAGGACGAGGGATTAGCGGTATTTATTGCAGAGGGTTGGTTCCGTTATTACAAACTACCAATGCGATTTGAAGAACTCGTTGTCGTGAGCGATCGCTTCCATCTAAAACCACTGATTCCACTCCTCAATCGAGACGGTGAGTTTTATATTCTGGCATTGAGTCAGAAGCAGGTGCGATTCTTTGAGGGCAGTCGTTACAGCATTAAGCAAGTTGAAATTGAAAACTTACCTCAAAATATTGACGAAACACTGCAATACGACGAGACTGCCCAGGAAGGACAGTTTCGCATCAACACCTCCAAAGGTGGGACGAACAATCCGTTCCAACGGTCTGGCAGCTATCATGGGCAGGGCGCACCCGATCGCGACTACCACAACCGCGACATTCTGCAATTCTTCCATCAAATCGATGCTGCACTGCATCCCTTCCTGAAAGACAAGCGTGCTCCGTTGGTGTTAGTTGGGGTTGAATACTTACTGCCCATCTATCGTGAAGCAAACACCTATCAGCATTTGCTGGAGGAAGGGGTGACTGAAAGCCCCAAAGTTGTTAGTCCTGAAGAGTTGCACGATCAGGCATGGGCGATCGTTGAACCCTGTCTGATGCAACAGGAACAGGTGGCAATTGAGTATTATCAAAATCTGTCGGCAACTGGAAAAACATCCACTGACTTAAAGGAAGCTGTGTCTGGAGCCTATTACGGACGAGTTGAACAGCTATTTGTGGCGGTGGGCAGACAGCGATGGGGCAACTTTGATCCCGATAGCAACGAGTTGCACATGCATGAAACTGCGGAACCTGGGGATGAGGATTTGCTCAATGCAGCCGCACTACAAACCCTGCTAAATGGCGGCACCGTATATGCAGTTGAGCCGGAGAAAGTCCCTGACTCCGCACTGGTTGCAGCGGTGTTTCGGTATTAATCCATCAGCTTGAATAGCTGTTTCAACGTATAGCTATAAGCTGTCCTATCTGTGTGACCAGGCAAGGGGCTTAAGCCCCTTGTTCAACAAAGCCTCTTTTGTATCAGTTAAAGGAGAACACCATGAGCGGCGATCGCACCACCCAATCTAACCCCACCCCCCCGACCGATCCCAACAACTTAGAGGAACAAAACGTTCACCCAGAAGCTGGTGATGTCGTTGATGAGACGGACGCTGAGCTTCGGCAAAGTTCGCCGTTAAATCCACGAGTCAGCGAAAAATCTCTAGAGTCTCCGGAAGAAGCTTAAAAGTTATAGCAGTATTCACAAAACTGAGGATGGAACGGGGGGTACAGTCCTGATATCCCCTGCTTCTGGCTTTATGCGTAACCCTATAAACATTATTTTTTGTTGTCACTATTTTTTGTTGTCACTATTTTTTGTTGTCACTATGCGATATTTGGCGATCGCCTTCGATTACGATGGCACTCTAGCAACGGATGGACGAGTTGATGATCAAACAATTGATGCACTGGAGCGAGCAAAAGCATCCGGGCGAAAGTTGATTTTAGTGACCGGGCGACACCTGGAAGATTTGCTGGAGTCCTTTCCGCGCATCGATTTGTTTGATTTGACCGTGTTAGAGAATGGGGCGTTGTTATATCGTCCCGCTACCCGTGAGGAACGACCCCTGGGCGATCGCCCCTCAGAGGCGTTTGTGCAAGCGTTGCGCGATCGCCAGGTCGATCCGTTAGCGATAGGGCGCGTCATTGTCGCAACCTGGCATCCCCATGAGACAACGGTGATGGAGGTGATCCGCGACCTGGGATTGGAGTTGCAGGTGATCTTCAACAAAGGGGCAGTCATGGTCTTGCCGTCCGGCATGAACAAAGCGACAGGATTGCAAGCAGCATTAGAAGAACTGGGGTTATCTGCTCACAATACAGTTGGGGTAGGGGATGCAGAAAACGATCATGCGTTTCTCAATTGGTGCGAATGTTCGGTGGCAGTTGCTAATGCACTGCCGACCCTCAAAGAAAAAGCCGATTGGGTGACAACAGGTGCGCGTGGAGCAGGGGTTGTAGAACTGATCGATCGCCTGATTGCTTGCGATTTGAGTGAACTGGATGACCAGTTAGAGCGGCACAACATTTTGTTAGGAACAACCATCGAGCAAAATACTCCCCTCTATATGAAGCCTTATCGGGAGAGCATCTTGCTGGCAGGCACTTCTGGTAGTGGTAAATCGACTCTGGCAACTGAAATTTTGGAACGGTTGTCAGAGCAGGGCTATCAGTTTTGCATTATTGATCCCGAAGGCGATTATGAAAACTTGAGTGGAGCAGTAATGGTGGGCGATGCGCGTCAGGTGCCCAACGAGAAAGAACTGCTATCCCTCCTGCATCAATCGGGGCAAAATGTCGTTGTTAACCTGTTAAGGTTAGCTCTTGACCAGCGTCCTGCCTTTTTTACGAAACTGTTGCCGCAACTGCAAGAGTTGCGAGTCAAAACCGGACGTCCCCACTGGTTGATCGTCGATGAGGCACATCACCTGATGCCGACCTCCTGGCAACAGACCGGACTGGCACTACCCCAAGAGCTAGACCGGATGATCTTCATCACCGTACATCCCGATCATGTCTCTCCGGCAGCGTTGTCCTCTTTGACAGCGATCGTTGCGCTGGGGGAAACTCCTGACCAAACCATTCAATCCTTTGCTGGAGCAATTAACCAACCTGCACCCGAAATGCCTGCTCTGACTCTAAAATCCGGGGAAGCATTGGCATGGTTTCGCCACACGGAACTGGCTCCCATTCACTTTTGCGTCGCGCCACCCCAAACCGAGCACCATCGGCACCGTCGCCTCTATGCCGAGGGAGAACTGGGCGACGACAAGTGCTTTTATTTTCGAGGCAAGGACGGCAAACTGAACCTGCGAGCCCAGAATCTGGTGCTGTTTATGCAGCTAGCCGAAGGTGTGGACGACGAAACCTGGCTCTATCACTTACAGCAGGGTGACTATTCCAACTGGTTCCGGGTGGCGATTAAGGATGAAGGTTTGGCGGCTGAGGCGGAATACATCGAAGGGTTGTCTGATGTTTCGCCTGAAAAGAGCCGCGCCCTGATCAAGGCAGAGATTGAGCAGCGTTACACACTACCGATCTGAGTTGATCGATCAGCGTTTGTAGGTGCGATCGCAATGCCTGAGCTTTACGATAGGCGGTTGTGCGATTGGGTTGCCAGTCGCGATCGCGGAATGGCGTTTCTAAGGGTTGGATAAAATAACGCAGATGGGTGCGGTTTGCCCACACTCCCATAGAGGGAAAGAGGATAAACACCACCACCAACAGCGACAATGGGAACATTGGCAACCCCAACCATCGAGCCATGCGTTTGATATTCACAGTCCAGGGGTGCAGGTTTTCACTGCCCATGCAAACGACTGGCAGGATAGGAATCTGGTAGCGATCGCTCAACTGCACAAAACTCGGATCAAACGTCGCCAGTTGATACCGATTGCGCCATCCTTTTGCTAGACCTCGCCAACCTTCTGGGGCGTATAACACAACTGCATTCTCAGCCTGTGATTGCAGAGCAGCTTCAAAACTCTCCGGCTCTGCTCTCACGCTGCCTAATGCCTCCGACCAGCCTACGGGTAACCACCAGCGCAGCCAGGGATGATCAAAAAAGATCTCGTGTGCAAGTGGCTGTGGAAACCAGCCTCGTGCTTCAGTTAACAGCACTCCCAGGCTCACCAAATCCCAGGGAAAGCACATACCAGCATGGTTCATCGCGATGATGAGCCGACCTGTTTCGGGTAAGTTTTCCAGGTGATGCAACTCGGCTCGAAAATGGCGATGCACAATGGGGGTAAGAATTTCTTGCTGAAAGGCAAATTGATAGTGGGGATCGATCGATTGTGGTGTCTCACGCGGAGCACGGCACCCAAGCCGCAACCAGCGCAACAACAGAGCTAAATAAAATCCTCCTGGTAGCAAAAACAGCAGGTATTCCACCATGTTCCAACCATCAGGGTCTGCATGATAGTGTTGCCAGTGACGGTTAAACAAGATTAACCATCCCGGTGGATACCACAAACAAAACCAGTCAAACCACCCAAACTGATAGTGCATTTGGGGTTTGTTAATCAGGCGATCGCTGAACATTGCCCCTCACAAAAACTCCTGCTTGTATCCTCCCTTGTCAGGTGTTACTGGCATTCACTCTAAATACATAATTTTTTTTCACATCACTATCTGCCATTCCAGTAACAAAAGTGAATTAAAGATTTAAAGATGTACGCGATACTCCCACAATTACCTCCAGATAGGTGAGAATAGAGTTTGCGCTGCTGAGCTACAGCAATGTATTTTTGTTTATAGAAAATCACTCTATAAATACAGTAAGATCTGCTTTCGTATATCACGGCAGTCATTTGCCCTGAATACCGTAAACCAGGTTTTGTGTCCAATGTGGGTGGTTCTTTCCGCCCTGTACCGTTTCCGGCTACTTACCCTCAAATGAATTGCAGGCTAACAATTAAAATCTACTGCAACGGATTTTAGTTAGTTTCAAGAGATTTGAGTCAACAGTCTGCAATTAATTCAGGGCGATCGCTGCAAGGGGTGTAAGACCTGGAGTACTCCCAATACTCCTCACAAAAGATAATTGTCTGTTGCAGAAGATGAAGAACATTTGCAACTTTTACAAAAAATTAGGTGCAACTTCCGATATGATTGTGCCGTTACTGTACAGACAATCAATAATATACATTTATGACAGGAGGCGCGAAATGCAAATTGGGTAATAGCAGATTATGACAGTCATCAATCGTAGACACTCCTTCACTAAAAGTGGAGACGGGTCGCGAAAATGACAGACTGGTCAACTTAACCAATTACACAATAGGCGATCGCAACGCTAAACATGATTTCTATGTTTAAAGCGGGCTGACTGACACGATTCTCGATATTTCCCAAGCTGTTCGTAAGATGCATGGAGATTGCGTTGTAACGACAACCGCTCCTCGCAATCACTGCTCATTTCTTTCAACCCAGAACTGAACACTTGACATTGGCTGTCAACACCTTATTGATCTTAACCAAAGGATATAATGAGGTTCATCTTGGGCAAATCCGCTGTGGATTGATTTCATTGAGACGGTTAGAAGCCAAACGCAAAATATAGTTGCTTTGCCTCCTAAGCCCAACGCTTCAGAACGACGTTCAGCCATTGCTCAAGATATCGGTATTGTCTATTTTGTCCCTCATCATATTGGTAGTATCACAGCCTGATCACAGCAAGGTTGGGGTTGGCTATTGTTCCTGCATTAGCAACAATCCTAAAAATATAGCTTTGGTCGGAAGCTTAGGACAAAGTGAGTAGTTCAACCCCTGATGCTGGGGAAACGTTCTAACTCGCCTTTGCCCTATCGAATGTGGCTACGGCTATAGCACTACAAAAAGTTGCTGGCATACAATCTTCGAGCATTCCTATTTCCCCGTTTACGTATCATCCATGATCAATGATTTCCCTGACTTAAGTGGTATACGCATACTCCTGGTAGATGACGATGCGGATACTCGTGAACTCATCACATTTGTGTTAGAGCAATGTCAAGCAGAGGTAATGGCAGTTATGTCTGCTCAGGCAGGGTTCGCAGCGATCGCCCAAAACTCGCCTGATCTCCTAATTAGCGATATTAGTATGCCCGATGAGGATGGCTACTCGCTGATGCGGCGCATTCGAGCTTACGAAGTGGAGCAAGGACGACAACAAATCCCGGCGATCGCCCTGACGGCTTTTGCGCGTGATGAAGATCAGCGAGCCGCATTTGCAGTCGGTTTTCAACAGTACTTTGCCAAACCCATTAATCCGTTTGATCTAGTAACAATGATTACAGTTCTAGTGAAAACGCCTGAGGCAGCCGAGCAATCTATTGAGTAAAGAAAATGGAATTCCATTGTACTGCTAAGAGTCAATAAATCCTATTAAAACAAAATTAAATCAGAGTCAGGATCTACCTCTTTAGAGGTATATTCCATGACAGAGTGATAACTAGTATGTGATCATGAATTGTGAAAATTCACACGAATATTAACCATAACAATCGACTTAAAAATCAAAAATTAATCAATACACCCTCAATTTCCTAAGCGCACGTCCAATCCTTTTGTGAAGTGATTTACCTGTGCTTAGTGGCATTTTGTTTGAGCTAGAGTGAGCCTTCTCTCTCTGGAAAATTCTAGTATGACAACTCAACAAAACAACAGTTGAACAATTTCTTGCTGTCCCATATTTAACGTAGCCTTTATGACTCGTTCACGGAACTTGGCACTGGTAGAGGAATTCTTCTTTGTTATATCGCTGACTGAAGAGTCAGAACCAGTTAGTATCAATGCCGCTATCAATTTGGCAGAATTCAATTTCTCTGATGGAGAAATCCAAAAACTCGAAAGGTTATGCCGTCGGGCTGAGCTAGCGTTATTAGACGCATTTAGCCAGCAGTTCCCAGCGGCTTCTGTTGTCGTGGAGATTCGGTCGCTTCCATAAAGTGGTTAACAAGGTGCTGCATCTATCAAAAGTTTGCGTGTCTATTCCTCTGCTGTCCCTCTCTCTGCCAACAAATTTCATATTGCACAAGAGCCTTGTGAGGATTCAAAAATTGATTCGGTAAAAGAGTTTACTAATTGATTTTCGTTAGGGGCGTTTCGCAAAACGCCCCTACAAGTATTTTGTTTAGCGAAAAGTACATTATTGTTCGTCATTTTTGCATCGAGTTGATCCCTAATTTCTCTATCAAGATGTAGATACAGTCTCTAGCTGAATCAACTAGATTACTCAAAGGAAGCAGATAACAGTTAGGAGACCGTTTACGTGGCTCAAAATGGTGGCGACCTGGGAGAACAAGCCCTCAGCAAAGTCGCCGAAATTGGCATTAAAAATCAACTTGATCAAGTAGAAGATATCAACGTTGAAATCAAAACAAATCCATTGCAAGTTGTTCAGGGAGAAGTAGAATCTGTATCCATTGAGGGAAAAGGTCTTGTCATGCAAAAAGACCTGCGCATGGAAGAGATGGTTCTGGAGGCAGATGCGATCGCCATCAACCCCATGAGTGCTCTGTTTGGAACGATCGAGTTAACCCGTCCAACTCAAGCTACAGCATCGGTTGTGCTGACTGAAAGTGATATTAACCGTGCTTTTAATTCTGATTACATTCTTCAAAAACTACGGGGATTGAACGTTACAGTAAACGATCAACCGGCTCAACTGGATGCTCAATCTATTGAATTCAAACTTCCCGGTGAACAAAAAGTTGTCTTTAAGGCTGTAATTACTTTAAAGGGGACTGGAGAAACTCATAAAGTTGCATTTACAGCGGTTCCAAAGCTCAGCCGCGATCGCCAAACCGTGTTGTTGGAAGACGTTGAATACAGCGAAGGACAGGGCTTGTCTCCTGAGTTAACCGAGGCAATGTTAGCTCAAGCGCAGGATTTGCTCGATTTACGCAATTTTGAATTGAAAGGAACTCGGCTTTGTCTCAACCAGTTGTTGGTTGAGGTTGGTCGATTGACGCTCAGTGGAGATGCCCATATCGAAGAGTTTTCATCAACTTAAGGAGTAAACCATGACACGTACACCCACACCTAATGTAGAGCCTTTGATTGAGAGTGATGAGCGGGAGTTTCGAGATAGTGGAGTTCCCAGCACTGTGGCGATCGCCAAGCACCCATTACATCCAGTCATTGTCACCTTCCCTATCGCGTTTTTAGTAGGTGTCGTGGCAACGGATGCAGCCTACTGGTTATTAGGCGATTCCTTCTGGGCGCGAGCTTCTTTTTGGTTGATCGTTGCTGGTTTAATTACGGGTGTTGTAGCCGCGCTCACGGGCATGATGGATTTTCTCCGCATTCCTCGTGTGCGAGAGCGTAAAGCAGGTTGGGCACACATGATTGGTAACGTGGCAGCATTGGGGTTTAGTGTAGTGAACCTCCTGATTCGCTTGAATAATGTACAAGGTGCGGTCGTCCCAGTAGGGCTCATCATCTCTGCGGTAGTGGCTATTTTGTTGGGTGTGACAGGCTGGTACGGAGGAGAACTTGTCTATCGCCATAAAATCGCTGTCATTGGAGATGGTAGTATCCATCGCCCTTAGGAGATTTCCAGGAAACCAAATACCTGTAAGGGCGTTTCGCGAAACGCCCTTACATCCTTTCTCATAACGCAGTCAGAATTATGGATCAGTACGATGTCATTGTCATTGGTGCAGGTCATAATGGACTGACCTGTGCTGCTTATCTGCTCAAAGCGGGTTACAGTGTTTTGCTGTTGGAGAAGCGATCGCTCCCCGGTGGTGCTGCAACGACCGAAGAACTGATGCCAGAGGATGCTCCTGGTTTCAAATTCAATCGATGTGCGATCGACCATGAATTCATTCATCTTGGTCCCGTTGTAGAAGAATTAGAGTTATCAAAATACGGATTAGAATATCTCTTTTGTGATCCCGTTGTATTTTGTCCTCATCCCGATGGCAAGTACTTTTTGGGGCATCGATCAGTTGAAAAAACATGCGCTGGAATTGCGACTTATAGTCCCAGAGATGCTCAGAAATATGCTGAGTTTATCGACTATTGGCAACGCTTGATCAACGCGATCGTTCCTATATTTAATGCTCCACCTAAGTCAGTTATAGATATTGCAGGCAATTACAATATCAAGAAACTGAAGGACTTGTTTTCCATTTTGGGATCGCCTGATAAAGCCCTGGATCTGTTTCGCACGATGCTGACCAGTGCGGAGGATATGTTAAACGAGTGGTTTGATTCTGAAGTGGTGAAAGCTCCCTTAGCGCGTCTAGCCTCAGAGTTGGGTGCTCCTCCGTCGCAAAAGAACCTGGCGATCGGGGCAATGATGATGGCGATGCGTCATCATCCTGGTATGGCAAGACCCAAAGGTGGCACAGGTGCCCTCGTTGCCGCGCTGGTGAAGCTGGTCACAACCCACAGAGGTGTGATTTTAACAGACCAGTCTGTTGAGAAAGTATTAGTGGATGATGGGCGAGCCGTTGGGGTGAGAGTTGCTGGAGGTCAGGAATATCGATCCAAATTAGGCGTGATTTCTAACATTGATGCGCAACGGTTGTTCTTGCAGATGATCGATGAACGGGATATTCATGCTGCTGATCCTGACTTGCGCGATCGCCTCGACCGTCGGTTAGTCAACAACAATGAAACCATCCTCAAAATTGACTGCGCTCTATCAGAGCCATTGCGCTTTGAGCACTACAACCATCAAGACGAGTATTTAATCGGCTCGGTGTTAATTGCTGACTCGGTTAAGCAGGTTGAGATCGCCCACCACGAACCATCCATTGGCAGAATTCCCGACTCAGACCCATCGATGTATGTGGTCATGCCAACGATGCTTGATCCGTCGATGGCACCCGATGGCAAACACACCCTGTGGATCGAGTTCTTTGCCCCATATCAAGTTGAAGGTGCTGAGGGCACGGGCTTTGCAGGGACAGGTTGGACAGATGAGTTGAAGCACAAAGTGGCAGATCGAGTCCTCGATAAACTAGCTGAATACGCTCCTAATCTGAAAACAGCCCTGATTGCCCGACAAGTCGAGAGTCCAGCCGAGTTGGGTGCTCGTCTTGGTTCGTTCAAGGGCAACTACTACCATCTCGACATGACTCTGGAGCAAATGGTGTTTTTCCGTCCATTGCCCGAAATCGCCAACTACAAAACCCCCATTCAAGGGCTATACCTGACTGGAGCGGGCACTCATCCCGGTGGCTCCATTTCTGGAATGCCAGGACGCAATTGTGCCCGCGTATTTTTGAGTGCTCACCAACCGATCGCCCAGGCATTGAATGAGGCTCGTAAGTCATTACAAGGCGTAACCAAAACCATGGGTCTTTAGTCTGACTTCTCGCCCTGTGGCTTGCCCTTGGACGACTTCAGGGCTCATGAGTAAAGCCTATGGGATGGGCTGATTTCTGGCTGTAATCTGTTGAAATGGAGCTAAGCCAGAGCAGCCTGTCCCTCATCTCAAAATCTAAGAGGGATTTGGTATGCAAAACTCGTACAAGCGTTTGCTGCGTTATTTGTAGGGGCGGGTTTAGCAGACCTATCTGTGCCCTGTTATAGATTTGACAGCAAAGCCCGCCCTTACTAAATACCGAACTTATTTAATTTCCATTCCTTAGTAGAAGTTTAATTGGAAGCGGCCTTTTGACTGGATACTAATGACTGACTGGTGGGTGCAATAACGCGGCTCTTAGTGCGGGGTGTGATCAACCAGTTGTTGTTACCGTGCAGGTGATCGTAAAGCCCTACCAGCGAAATCATATTCTTGAAGGTGATAAATCCAAACAACAAGAAGATGTGGTTAATGTAGTAGTAAAACGGATAGCGTCGAGAAGCAACTTTGATCGTTACGAGAGTTTGATAGCCACAACACACAAATCCCAGGACGGTCGCAAACCAGAGATAGGCATTCTCATTCGGGGGGATGAATCCTTGATAGAGAAACAGGCTGAGCACAATGGGAATGATCTGCACTGCAATAATCGAGTAAAAATCGCAGTAGTAGAGTAGATACGTCCAATAAATCTTTTGCCACAACGTGAATTTGTCCGATCGCCACACCCGCCGCTGATACTTCAGGCTGACTTCCAACCAACCCTGCGCCCAGCGTTTACGCTGAAACCAAAATGCCTTGATGTCAATGGGTGCCAGTTCAGTGGTGACAATGCTGCGATCGTGCAGAATGCGATAACCACTCAACAGTGTTCGCATGGAGGCGTCAATATCTTCAGTCAACATTGCTGGGTTAAAGCAGATCTGCTTCAACACCGAAGTGCGCCAGTAGCCATTCGAGCCGCCGAAAATACTAGAGTCAGTGAGAAAAGACTTGGCTGGATGGCTGACTCCATAAAGGGTTTCAAACTCGATCGCCACTGTTTGGGTTAACAGGTTTTGACCATGGTTGCGAATGATATTGCGCCCTTGCACTACGTCATAGCCGTATTCGAGCCAGTGCCATGCCCGGATAAAACAATCGGGTGCCGGATGGTGATCCGCATCTAACACACAGGCAATTTCGCCAGTGACAATCTTGAGCGCAGCATTCAGGTTTTCTGCTTTAGAGTGACTGCCATCCACTCGCAAAAGGCGCAACTCCGGATATTGCTGAGCTAACTGGCGCAACTCATGCTCAACGGGTAAATCGATTGGAGTGTTATAGGCTAGAATCACCTCTAAGCCGCCTGCTGGGCGATAGACCCGCGTCAAAATGTGATGCAAGGATTCCAGGATGATGTCTTGTTCATTGGGCAGATACGCCGCTACTAGAAAAGAGCAGCGGGGAACTGGATTGGGCGATCGCGGATGACGGGCACCCCCAACTCCCAACAAAATTTTGAGGCGATACCACAATCGCTCAAACCAATTGGAGAGATATTTGTCAGAGTCCGTTGCGAATCTGCGAAACAGGGAATTGGTAGATTCCCAAATCACCATCAGAGAACTAATGACGTAGAAAGTGGTGATTGCAATGTGGAGACTGATTAAACTCCATCCTCCTAAGCGCAGGCAATAGAGAAAAATTGTAGGAACACCAATTAAAACAAGATGCGTAAAGAGCAACTTTTTGAGTTCAATAGCCCACTTTTTTGTCATGTAAAATAGTTCTCCGACAGTGATAAGAAGTTGAGTTTATAGCTCCAGTAAAATGACTCAAAAAGTTTAGGAGATAATTGATCCTGTTTTGGAATGTCCGTTTTTGTGAATTGAGTTGGGTGGAGTGGCGATCGCAGGTTCCAATTCATCTTCGCTAATCCACATTGTCTTTTGACCATCTGAAATTTGGCAGAGATAGAACTCGTGCTCATCTAACATGGTTTGAATTTGCACGACCTTCCAGGTATTTTTGCCTTTGTAGGTCACCCGATCGCCCATGGCGGGTCTCCATACCCGTTGTTTGGTTGGGGGTGAAGGGGTCAGGAGGTAATCCACATCACGCATCAAGCTCATGACGAGTCGCTTGAGTGAGGGAGTTGTATAGTCTGCGATCGCTGCCAATACGAGAGTTCCAATGATCATGACAGGCAAGAATAGGTAGTAGAGCGAGAGATTTTTTTCCACTACCAGCGTAATGGTGCGATCGACAACAAAATTGTGAATTAAGAAATAACTATAGCTGTGTAACCCCAACCAGATTAGAACGGACTGTAACGGTTGCAGGTGGGCGATCGCCTTGAATAGCACCATGCAACATAACCCCAACCCTGCTGATGTCATTAAGTCGCAGACAACCCAACCCCACACATAGAACTGGGTCACAAACCCAAGCGCATACAACAGCGTTCCCCATATAAGAGCACGCCGATAGTGCCAAAAAACAGGACCCTTACCATAGCGATAGGCATGGGCAATCACCATTCCCAGCACAAAGATACTGAGTTTTGACAGGAACGAGAGAAATGGGGACTCCTCGCTGGGTGTATCAAGAACGACGTAGGTGGGGTGCCCCTTAAACTGATAGATCGCCAAAGCCCGGTAAGCCAGCGTTATCAACAGACTGACGACCAACAGGTTGCGACCTCCCCACCGTTGCAACAAATGCCACAACAAGGGAAAGATCAAAATGAAGCTGAGGATGAGTGACACGAACCACCATGGACCACTGGTAGGAACCAAAAGCTCTCCACCATAATCAAACAAGATGGGGAAGGTCAATCCTGCAAAGATGTTCCAGGCACTGGGGACATAGCTACTGGTAGCGATCCCAATCGCGATCAGAATGGGATACGACAACCAGGCAACCGTCCAAAAGGGAATCAGCACTCTGGCAAATCGGCGTTTGTAAAACTGGATTAACTCTAAGGCTCTACCTCTTAGTGAAAGGACTAGGCTAAAACCACTGATGAGGATAAAAACGTCAACATACTGGAAACCAAACCAGATCGGCAAACTTGTAAGCGATGTGATGAAACCCTGTCCTAAGCGATCGCTGGCTTGAGCGAGGCGTTGCAGGTTGTCGAGCAGACCTGTGGGTTGTGGAGTGAAGGCGTAGTCAGTAATGAGCAATTGGGCATGATACAGCAAGATCATGACTGCTGCGAAAATCCGAATTCCTTCAATCCACGCCAATCGCTGTGATGCAGAACCGTTGGATTCAGCCATAGCAATCCTAAATATTGTGAGAGATTAGCAAAATAAAACTAAGAGCCGAGTTGATGTAGTTTTTTATACGACTATAGGATGGCTACATTGGCGAGAGCCAAACTCAGGCAGCAACTATACACATTAGGATGTAAATCTTGAGAACGTTGCATCATAACGAATGTTGATAAAATCTAATTTGATCTAAAGGGGATAGCGATCGCATTGTCAAAGCCATAAAGGCTCAAATTGGAGCAATTTTGAGTAAAAGTCCTCCTCTACAAACAATCACGAGTAAGTTTAGTACAAAATGCTTCACAAAACGCAAGCTGATTGTAACATTTAGTAATATTTTCCCTTCTGCACAAATAACTGAAAATGATTTCTCAGGTCATCGCCCTTAGGAAATAAATCCTGCTTTTTAGAGTCAGGCGCGAATTGGCTCCACTTTAACGATCCCTATTTTTCCTCCTGCGATATATAAGCAGGAGCAATCTAGTCAAGGCGATGGAGGTTCAGTTACCGTACTCTGGGCATCAACTTTAGGTCAATCGTCGAGGCTTTGCTGTGTAAGAGATTCTAATCTTGAACCCTGCTGAGTAACCGCAGGATTGTACGAATGGGTTCACACAAAAGACGAGTAGAGCCAAGATTGAATAACACACTTACCCTGTAGGAATTACGGTTCATCAAACGAATCCCGTTTAACCTGCGTCTGACACGCTACAAACCCAATCCCCTGACTTTCCCTTCTCAGTTACTCCAGAAGAATGGGGTAGGTGCGTCCTTACGATGGACAGCACTTCATTTCTGAAATTGGGCATGACGCAATCTGACTCATGACGTACGAGCAACACAATAATTCTCAAACCTTAGTAGTAGGTGAATGCAAATTATACGAGAAAAGTGGTATTAAATAACACCCAATTACTGGGTAGTACTGAGGTGAGATCAGCGCGTCACAACTCCTCCATAGAACCTTCAAATTGAAAGAGGTTAGTCCTTCCTAACTGCGCCTAATGATTGGCGAAAAACCATCGTTTCTGCATATAACATCACCTATTTTAGAGCAAAGAACGCTGTTCTCTCCTCAGAAAGAGGAGGAAGTGGATTGTCCGTTCTTAAGATCAAGTGAGAAAATTTAGCATTTTTGACATAAGGAATCAATTTTTATGAGTACAGAATTTGAAGCAAGAAAAGAGCAATCTGATATTGAACAACCCATGTTCCCTGAAGAGGTGGATCAAGAACAAAAATTGCAGCAGAAACGTGAAATGGAGAAAGGTGGAAAGTCATTAACGGCTAACCCAGGCGATCGCATCGATGATTCTAAGACCTTAGAAGAGAAAGCCCAGCAAGTTGCAGTGGATGCCCCTGATATTACAGGTGATCACATTGTTGTACCGACTTATTTCATTGTTGACGAGCCTGATGGAACTAAAAAAGCCCTCCATCACGTTAAGGATGCTGACGAGATTTCAGATGTGATTCGGCAAGCACGAGTTGACGAAAACGGCAATCGAGTTTGGTGGTAACACTCCTGTTAGCACGGTTTCTCAAGCTCAACTCCCTGAGCAAAGAGTCACTAAACAAAGAGATCACATCCGCCCAATTCACAAAGCGATCGCTACACAAGACCCAACCCCCGTGACACTGTTCGGACTTCGTCGTGAACTCGGTCAACCACTGATATTCGCGACGAGATCTCCCCTGCCCAGGGAAGATCGTGATTCGTTCAGGTGCTCACCCCTTCACATAGAGCGATACCCGCTTGGGTCAAGTACGGGATGTGGGGGTGGCACCTCTACGCAGGGAGGCACTGCCCTCTGTAACCCCTGCACTAAATCAACTGCATACTGCTGTAACTAACCCACAAGAGGTACCTATGACCCAAACACAATCCCAACAACTTCAACCACCACAGCATCAGGATCAACGCCCTGGTCTGCAATCGGAGATGACTCCACAGCCACGGGCGCAGTCATCTGAATATCACGGTAGTGGCAAACTCAGTGGGAAGGTCGCGCTGATCACGGGTGGCGATAGTGGCATTGGGCGATCGGTAGCTGTGACTTTTGCCAAAGAAGGGGCAGATGTGGCGATCGCTTACCTGAGCGAGCACAACGATGCGATCGAAACAAAGGAAATGGTTGAGGCTGAAGGTCGAAAATGCCTGGTGTTGTCTGGAGATGTGGGTGATGAGCAGGTATGCCGCCAGATGGTTGAGCAAACCGTGAAAGAATTGGGACATCTGGACATTTTGATCAACAATGCAGCCGAGCAGCATCCTCAGGAAAGTATTGAGAATATTACGTCAGAACAGCTAGAGCGGACGTTTCGCACCAACATCTTTAGCATGTTCTACCTGACCAAAGCGGCTTTACCTCACTTAAAAGAGGGTAGCTCTATCATTAA
Organism: Oscillatoria sp. FACHB-1407; assembly: GCF_014697545.1. Taxonomy (GTDB): domain Bacteria; phylum Cyanobacteriota; class Cyanobacteriia; order Elainellales; family Elainellaceae; genus FACHB-1407. The sequence continues at coordinate 384,330 of NZ_JACJSA010000003.1, forward strand.
CACGACCTCTGTTACGGCTTACAAAGGTAGCCCTCAACTACTGGACTATTCATCCACTAAAGGGGCGATCGTGGCATTTACTTGCTCCCTCTCTCAGGGACTCGTTCAGAAAGGTATCCGTGTCAATGGAGTGGCTCCTGGACCCATTTGGACTCCGTTGATCCCCTCAACATTCCCCGAAGAAGAGGTAGAAAGCTTTGGTGCGCAAGTGCCGATGCAACGGGCAGGACAACCTGAAGAAGTGGCTCCCAGTTACGTTTTTCTGGCTTCCCAGGATGCTTCCTACATGACAGGGCAGATCCTACATCCTAACGGCGGCAATGTGATCAACGGCTAGCGTCATGGTTTGATAGGGGCGTTTTGTAAAACACCTTCTAATGTTATTTGATGTAAAAGGAGAAAGTGGATGTCAGAAGAGTTTAAGAAGGGCGATCGCGTTGAGTGGAATTCATCCGGGGGCAAAACAGTCGGCAAAGTTAAGAAAAAGCTGACTGAACCCACTGAAATTAAGAGTCACACCGTTGCAGCATCAGAAGACAATCCAGAGTACCTGGTAGAGAGTGAAAAAACTGGAAAGGAAGCGGCTCACAAGCCAGATGCGTTGAAAAAAGTGAAGCAAAAGGACTAAGACTGCACCACCGTGAACTTGATAGGGGAAGTGTAGAGGAGTAAGAGAGTAGAGGGATAGCTGCGGGATAACTCAGTAGCTCCCCTACTTCTCTATCTTTTTACCGATTTGCCTGTTATAAATCCTATGGTCAACTACTATAGCCATCCTATTTGATTCACGAAGAAGTCTGATACCGATTTAATGTTTGATTGTCGCAGATCACTGGGTAGGGGCCTTTCGCGAAACGCCCTTACGGAACCATGTGCAGCGAAGCAATTCAAATTGGTATGAAATATGGTCAATGGTCAATCGTTGCTGGTCATACACGAATGACGAATAACGAATGACGAATGAAAGAGTAGGTTTCACGATTGATTTAGGACTGCTATAGTTACGTCGGATTGCCAACTGTGTATAACCGCTTGCTGGTCGGAAACCGCAGCTATAGGAGCAAACCCGATCTGCGTCAGTTCATCAAAACCCCCGCATCTTCTAGAGTCCATGTCGGCAGAGTTGGCTCTGATAGCCACGGATTCATTCATCAGACTCTTAAGCCGACCTGACGTTCGTTAAAAATCCGCTAAAAATCCCCGATTTCTTCAAGAAACCGGGGATTTTATCTGTCAACGTCATAATTGTTGCTCTAAGAGTGCCAAAACAGCCTGTTCTTCGCGTCGTAGGCCAAAGGGCGTTTCTTCTACACGGGCATCTTCCCACTGCTCCAGCAAGGGAATGAGGGTTCCCTCCGAGTAAGCCTCAAGGACTGCCGGATGCACATAATATTTACGGCAGGTTGCAGGGCGATTGCCGAGCTTTTCAGCAACGTTTTTGATCGCTTGTGTGATGTTTTTCTTTGCCTCAGTTTGAGAACTGGCTGTTCCCAAATCCTTCAGCTCTAAGGCAGCTTGTACTGTTCCTGACCAGGTTCTAAAGTCTTTGGCTGTAAAATCCTCTCCTGTGATGCTTCGCAGGTAGGAGTTAACATCTCCAGAGTGAATCGTTTGTCGCTGACCATCCTCATCGATGTATTGAAACAACTCGTGTCCGGGAATGTCCTGACAACGCTTGACGATCTTAGCTAAACGGCGATCGCTTAATTCAATGTCATGCTCGACCCCACTTTTACCCCGGAATTGAAACTTGACCTGGCTCCCTGAAAACGAAACGTGATCATCTCGCATGGTGGTCAACCCGAAGGAGCTATTTTTCACGGCATATTCGTCATTGCCGACTCGAATGTGGGTTTTCTCTAACAGTTGAACAACTGTGGCTAAGACCTTTTCGCGCGGTAAATTGGATAACTGCAAATGGCGATCAGTTTGCTCCCGAACTTTAGGTAACACTAAACCAAACGCAACCATCCGATTAAATTTGTTTTGATTGCGATGTCCACGCCAATCAGGGTGATAGCGATACTGCTTGCGTCCCTTCGCGTCGTATCCGGTTGCCTGTAAGTGTCCATGAGAGAGGGTACAGATCCAAACGTTTTTCCAGGCAGGTGGAATGACCAATGATTTGATACGGGCTAAAGTATCGCGATCGCACACGCGACTGCCATCTGCGTCGTAGTAACAAAATCCTCGACCTGATGCTTTGCGCTGGATTCCCGGAACTGTATCGGTAACGTAGTGCAATCCAGCTTTTTCAGCAGATTGAATTGGGTCAGTAACAACTGCAAGTTCGAGTCGTGCGTGAAGCGAATTTTTCTTTTTAGCAGCGGTCTTATGAGAAGTAGCTTTATTAGAAGTCTTCTTAGAAGCAGTCTTAGCAGTACTTGCCATTGATGTAAATTTCAAGACTAAAAGCCTAAAGTCCCCCTTAAATAAAGAGGGATTTAAGGGGGTCACAACATTATCAAACCTGGTCAGAATCAAACTTGATGAGATGAATAGATCTACAACACATTCACCCCAGGCTCAATTCATGCAACTACGAATCGTGGATTTAATAAATTCGCACACTGTACGGGTGGTTTTAGCAAATCAATTTGCACGCTGCAATGGATTTGGCAGCAAAACCTGCCCCGGCTAACTATCGAACTTATTTAATTCCCGTTCCTATGCAACTTCAACTTGGGCTGTATCAACCGCTGTAGCACCATTGACACCACGAGCGATTGACACCATTTTGTTCAACAGTTCCCGGTTAGGAACTTTGCCTTTAAGAACAACGGTGCTGCCCGTTTGAGCGACATACAGAGTGTCGATGTCATCTACCGTTGAGTCTTCGTCAAAGGCTAACGCAACGCGCTTTGCTAAACCACTTTCGTCATACTCACCATTCAGACCCATTCTTTCGGGAGGAACAGATTGACCTGCATTGCTAGGTGCAGCAGTTGCCGTTCCTCGGCTTGCCGTAGCAGGTTGCTGACCGCCTTGAGGTTTTTTAACTCCAAATAGTCGTTGTAACCAAGACATAGATTACTCCTTGTCAAACTTCATTTTTCTAGTGTTTTACAGAATCAAAACTTCAAACAAAATTTCAAAGCTTTGTTGCTGTCAGCGAACTTGATGCTGAGTTCAAGCTCTAACACTTATCATTGTGTGTTTACAAACACTAAAAATGCTCTGTCTAACTACGTAACTTATTAAACTAATTAGTCTGGCTGAAGAAGCAAATGGACTTGATTTATTGTTTAACGAAAGTCCATTCCACAATCTGTATGGGTGCTTCTTGAAGTGCTTTTGTCAGAGCCTCATTACTTTCAAATTTTAACTCTGATAGGCGACAAGCTTCTACATTTACCGTAAATTGTTCCTCCTCAAAAGGCCATGGTTCAACAGTTACTCGCTCATCTGCAAGTTGCCGTACGTCATAGCGTTGACCATCAATACCAGAAGTAATTTCTAATGCACGCTGAGCAGCAGGCAATTGATTTTGTGCCAGGATCAGTGAGAGGCGATCGCACCACCGCATAAATTGATAAGCTCGATCAGCATCGTCTTTTTTGATGCCTAACCCTTTGCGCCATTCCTCTTGATGTTTAATCTGTTCATCTAAAAACTGATCCCATTCCGGTGACTTGCCAGGCTTATCTTGATTTAGAAAACAAACATGCATAGAAACGAGCATCGCGACCCATCGCCCCCGATAGCGAGCACCTGCAACTAAATCAGATAACACTGGAATGCTGGAGTTGATATCAGGCGATCGCTTATCCACCGTGAAATCAAGGGGTGCGCCTGCCTCAGTTAAATGATTGCCCTCCCATTCACGTTCCAGATCATCGTGATGAGAAATCGCTGCCAGGGTTTCATATAAACGCAACGGAGCGTTAGAACGTTTCCACTGACCTGCCAATTGGGCGGCAAGCAACGCATGAGCACGATGATAAATAATCTGCCAACCGGAATCAGTCAAATGGACAATCACAGCTAATGTTCCCCATATGTCAAAAGTCTCTGCTCGCAAGGTAATGGTTACTTTTGGCGATCGTCCTCGTTCTTCAGGCAGAAGATAACCAGCCATACCAGCGACAGAATAAAGATTCGCTCATTCGATAGAGTCGAGAGAACAAGAGAATTTGAGAGCCTGTGAGCGATGTCGTGATATAAAAACTGTGAAAACATATGTTGGGTAGCAATCAACTGAGAACAGCCGGACTATTAGGCTTATTGAGTGGAGTTTTAGTTTTAGCTGGTTATTATTGGCTGGGTAATGAGCAGGGACTTTATTTAGGTCTGGCATTCGCAGGATTAAGCAGCTTCGGCTCCTGGTATAGCGATCCTAAATCGTTTGTGAAAGTGCCCGCCCTTTGGGCGGGCACTTTCACAAACAGCTTTTTTCACAAATCAAATAGGATTGCTATATTACTCCGATAAAGCTGCACTAGCCGCTTATCAGACACAACCCCTGCAACGAGAACAAGCCCCGGAATTGTTTGATATGGTGGCACGCCTGAGCGATCGCGCTGGAATTCCAATGCCCAAGCTGTTTGTAGTACCCACCAAATCTCCCAACGCCTTCGCGACAGGACGTGACCTAAATCATGCCGCAGAAGGGTTACAGTCCCTCTTTCGGACTCATCCCTCCACTCAGGAGCGTATTCAACGATTGCTGCAATTGGCAGGGCAACAACGCACTCCTGCAACGGTTTAATCGAAAGGGGGTCAACGCACCTGATGCCAATTCAATGGCTCAAAGCTACAGACTGACCCCTTTCAACCCTTTATCCCGTTTCTATAAATTTGGCTACACATTCATCTTCTGACCTGGCTTGTGCTGGGGTTGATCCTCCCTAACCCTACGTTAACTGGTAAGTCCTGTGAGGATAAAAATGGGTTGTGGAACGGGACTTGGAATGGGCTGTGGAATAGGACTCGGTACAGGTTGTGGAATGGGACTTGGCACAGGCTCAGGTGCCGGATCAGGAATGGGTTCTGGAACAGGACTGGGAATCGGCTCAGGGGCAGGACCCGGAATGGGTGCTGGTGCATCGGGGGGAGTCGGTTCTGGGTCAAATCCAGATCGTCTGGAAAAATTGCCGGGAGAATGCATAGAAAAGGCTTGCATAGTCATGAGTTGAGATTGCATTAGAACTACTGGGGCGATCGCGATGACTCTGACTCAAGCAACCGTGACCCGATTCACATCGACTGTATCGGTGCCATCAACTGCACTGACAACTTCAACGATACGTGACAAAACTGATGCGTCAGCAACCTGCCCTTTTAGAGCGATCGCCCGTCCGATTTGAATAATTTCCAGAGTTTTGAGATCGTCAATGATGGGGTCGTGATCGAGAGCCAGGGCGACTCGTTTGGCCAATCCACATGGGTCATATTCACCTTCTAGCCCCATGCATTCGGGTGGAGGAGGTGGAGTGTGTATTCCTGCTTTTTCCCGCAATTCCCAGTCATACTGTCCTGTTAAACCAGGCTCCATAGATTTTGCTAACGTTTGCTCACCCTGGTCAGAGGATTCTTGAACTGAGATCCGTTCCAGCCAACTCATAAATGACCTTCCTTGTGTTTGATACACGGTAGTGCTCTAACGTAATGGGTGTGGGCAGCCAAATGCTAAACCTGAATGTCAGGTTGACCTAAAGCCTCCTTCGCTCGGTAAGCTTCCTCCGCCGTACCATTCAACATGACGATGTAAATTCGTGTGAGTGACTCTCGATTACCCCCAGAAACGGTATGGGGAACGTTATTACCTGCCAGAGCAGCCATTAAACCGACTGCAACCAGACCCACGACGACACAAATGCCTGTAACCCAAGAAAATGAGGATGCTGGAGTAGCCCCATCAGTAGTGGATAAATAGCGTGATGTGAGGCTAAAAAATGTACCAACTAATGCCCCCAAGACAGAACCTGCGATCGCTCCTCCGATAGCACTTCTGCCAACTTGAGACTGTTGCATGGATGGGTTTGGATCGGAGTCCTGTGTGACAACAGAAATTTGATCCTGTGAAAACCCCTGAGTTTCCAACGTGTGGCGTGCAGCTTGAATTTCTGCTTGAGTGTGAAATACTCCAACAGGACGCTGAAGCGTTGTAGCAGTATTTTGATCAACCATTGCTCTGTTCTCAATGATTCATTTAGCTGATTTTTAAGAGAAGGTCTGGAAAAGCCTTCAGATCCTTTCCTTCCCGTCGTTTTTAAGCAAAGGGAGAACTCGCTTAAAAGTTCCCCGCTTAAGAGGGATTGAGCTTTGTCTGAAAGCACGATATTGACTTGTCAAGGGTTCTCTAAGACTTTGAACTTACTAAAAATTTAGTCAAATCATTCATATATCGAACTTCTAAAGCTAGATAAGAGCATTGAACTCATATCAAAACTCTATTCGTTGTAGATAGAGTACGAAACTTTTGTTTACACATTCATTACTTCAATAAACTGAAGTTGTGTTCTAGGTAACTCCATTTGATTGACTGACTTTGAGTGTATGGAGCATCGGCTTAATCCTCATCCGGCAAAGGTCATAGTTAGCACAAAAGAGATAGTTTAATAGCTTCTGAGATACATAGCTCGTTACAGAAAAGAATTTGATCCGGTTGACATTAAAAGTAAACCTTCCCTATTAACGCACTGAGAACCAGATCCAGAGTGGAGACATAAAAGTTAAGAGATTATCACATTTAGGTACGACTAAAGACAGATATTTCTTGGGGATCAAGTTCGTTAAGCTGCATTGTGCAAGGTGATTGAGTACTAAATACACCAGTTTTTATTAAAGAGTTAAGCATTGAGGTTTCCTATGAATGAGTGCCCATGTTGTTCAAATCAACTATTACGGCATGTTCGACTTCAAGAAATTTATTGGTTTTGTCCTTCCTGTCGCCAAGAGATGCCAAATTTAAGCTTTTCTTTAGGATTAGCTGAGATTTCAAATACTAACTTTACGACCCTAAAAGTTCAAAATGCGCTGCGATAGAAAAATTACATAACAACCCTCTTGAGCACACCTGATTCACTTAACATAGCTGAACTAGTTGACATTAAGGAAATTTGAATTTTCAGTTTCTATTAACAGCCTCTATCAATAGAAAGAGGTGTTGATGAATACATCTTCATAACATAAATTTCATGCTCACCAATAAAAACCTTTTTAGGAGGACATTTATGCCATATCAATCTATTGAGAGCTTGCCCCAGGAAATTAAGCAGAATTTGCCTCAAGGTGCTCAACAGGTATTTTTAGCTGCTTTTAACAGTGCTGAGTCAGACGGATTAAGCCAGGAAGGTGCTACACAGGTTGCTTGGAACAGTGTTAGAGCGGAATATAGCCAGGAGCAAAATGGTCAATGGGCGCATAAAAACGATGACAGAGATGATGCAGTGGATACAAGCCCACTAGGCAGTATGCACGCTAGTTAATGTGGCGATCGCGTCCACTTTGCACACTTAATATACCTCTACAACTACAACTTCGTGTCTTGTAAGTTGGTACGAACATTGCCACAGGCAATTCGCTGTTTCAGAAACATCTGTTATGAGAGGTCTACTTTAACACAGCGATGGTTTATGAGAGCCTTATGTTCAGGCTTTCATAAACCATTATTTTACAAGTATGATTTTGTCAGTCTTATTTGACTATGGCCATAGCCACATTCGATGGGACGTAGGTGAGTTAGGAAGCTCTCCCAGCATTGGGTTTGAACCGTTGCCCTTGCCTTAAGCTTTTTGACCAAAGCTAGACAACCTCCAGTCAGCATCCGATTTCTCAAGATGGGCTTCTAACAGGGCTAAATTTCGAATGTTTGACTTATAAGCTGCGTCAAATAAATCGCCTAACAAAGGAACTGTCCCAACAACAGCTTCCAGGGCAATGTTAAAAATCATCTTCTGCCAAAGCTCAGATGGAAGTTTAAACCGTGCAGCCAGAAATAAAATATAGGCTGAAAACGCGGTGGAAGCAATATCTCCCGCACCTGGAATCAAGCCAATAATTGGATCGAGTCCAACCCGAAACCCTAATCCAGGAATCCGAATGGAGTTATCCATCAATCGGCTTAAGGTGCGGATGCGCTTCAGAGTTGCTAATTTTTCCAGTTTATTCATAGTCTACTGAGATAGGTTTTCAGTCGTTTGTTTAACTCGTTGTCTGGCTTGTGCCTCATAGTCAGGAATAGAGTTGTCGAGTTGCCCTGAGTTATCACTTGCTCCCTGACCTTTTGTTTTTGGATAAACGGGGGCTGTAATTTTTTCACGCAGTTCTCGGACACTTTTAATTTCACCCAATTCATCAACCTCTTGAGTGGGTTCTTCAGCCTGACCCTGAACTCGTTCAAAAGCGTAGCGACTCACTGGTTTCGTATCTTCTTGTTGCATCGTTGTTCCTGCATTAGCTTGCCAACCCATAGGCTGATAAAACGCAGGAGCCATCGCAGTGGCGATCGCTAAACAGACAACCGTCACAACCTTTAAACCAGTACTGATCAAATTCTCAAATCTTTGTTTCACTGTAGTTTTATCCCCGGTTTCGATCACTCTTTGAGTCAACGATATTTAACAGTAAGGGGTTATTGCTTCTCTCCGGGGCTAGAAGCCTAAATTGAGCTGTTAAATTGCATCCTGTTAAAAGATCGGTGAATTACTCGATGTTTTCTTCGATGTGGTCAATCTTTCCGGTTTGTCTTTCACTGATATGACGTTCATACCATTTCATTAATGGGGTTGCAGTCACTCCATGGAGCATAACGGAAATGATGATAGTTAAATAAGTAATCCAACCCAGTTGGGCTGCTAAATCCTCTGGTAGTCCATGACCAAAGGCATAGGATAAATAGTAGAGCGAGCCTACACCCCGGATGCCAAACCAGCCAAAAAGTAAGCGGGTGGCAGGATGTAAGTAGTTATTATTTTTAATTGAGATTGTACTGAGCCAAGCCCCAATTGGGCGAATGATAAAAATCAGTGTTCCTGCGATTAAAAGGGCACTACCAAAGTGTTGAGTAATAGGCTCTACTCGCAATAATGCTCCGATCAGTAAGATCGTTCCTACTTCCAGTAGCTTTTCAATGCGTTCAATAAACTCTAATTGTGAAATTTGTTGCTCCAGATCGGGAGATTTTCGCCGTATTGTCAGACCTGTCACAAAAACAGCTAAGAACCCGTAACCATTGACTATTTCTGTTAAGGAATAGCTTAAAAGGATGGTAGCTAACGCGAGGAAATCTTCCATTCCTTCTTCAATAGTCGGAACTTTTTTAGGTATTCGATGACTTAACCAGGTAATTCCTTTTGCAACGGCATATCCAACACCAATACCAGCCGCGATCCCCCAAATTAAGTCAATTGCTACCCAATTTCTAAACCAATTGTCTAGATTTTGATCCTCCAACCAATAAAGCCCAAAATATACAAAGGGAAAAGCTAAGGCATCATTTAAGCCTCCCTCTGATGTTAAGCCAAATCGTAATTCATCGCGGTCGTCGGCATGAACAAGTTGTACTTCTGACGCAAGGACAGGATCAGTTGGGGCTAAAATAGCCCCCAATAGAATTGCGGCTCCCCAGTTTAATCCCAGAAGCCAGTGCCCCACAAAAGCAGTGGCAAGGATTGAGAATGGCATTAAAAAACCGATCAGTCGAACCGTCGAATCCCATATCCAAATTCGTAAGGGGCGGTTCATTTTTAAGCCACAACTATAGAGTGAAATCAGAACAACAAATTCCGTTAATCGCTCAACAAATCCAGTATCAGGCTTAACTTGAATTAAGTTAACTCCGTATGGACCTAAAATAACCCCAACAATTAAATAAATTAAGGCATAGGACAAAGGGAGACGGGCAATCCAACCGGAACCAAGCGTTATTACAAGTAGTAATAAACCAATGACGAGTAGATCAAGAATGTATATGCTGACGGGCATGAGAAGGAATCTCGATTGAGTGGAAGTTTGACATAGAATCCGATTGAATCTTTACTGCAAAGACCGAACATCTACGTTCCCTGAACTGAGGTGCGATCGCTATCAAGTGCTACAGGTTCGAGTCTATTCAGCTAATGGTTGGACTTGAGAACCATATCGACGGGCATAGACCTGGGTAAATTCAGCTCCAAAGAAAAGAATCTGAATGGAGTAATAGATCCAAGCTAAAAGAATGACCAAAGACCCTGCGGCTCCGTAAGTCGAACCAAAACTGCTATTTCCTAAATAAAGCCCAATGAGATGCCGACCAATTGAAAAAAGAATCGAGGTGATGATCGCTCCAATCCAAACATCATGCCACGTTACACTAACATCAGGCAGATATTTATAAATTAGAGCAAAGAGTATAGTAGTTACTAAAAATGAGAGGAAGATGTTAATCACTTGCCATAAAAGATCAAATCCTGGCAGTAAACCTGAAGCAAAGGTATTAACAGCAGATAATGCAGCACTAATGACTAAGGAGACTAACAATAAAAACCCAATACTGAGAACGACAGCAAATGACATTGCTCGCTTTCGGACAACGTTACTTATTCCCTGTTGAGTCTGTGGATCAACATCCCAAATTGTGTTTAATGACTCCTGAAGTTGTACAAATACTCCAGATGCACCAAAGATTAAGACAGCAATACTAATTAAAGACGCGATAATACTAGTATTAGAGCCTGGGCGATGAGAGTTTTCTAAAGCGGTTTGGATGACAGTTGCTCCATCAGTGCCCACTAACCCTTTGATCTGCCCAACAATTTCACCTCGGGCAGCTTCTTCACCAAAAAAGAAACCTGCAACTGCAATGACAATAATAAGTAGAGGGGCGAGTGAAAAGACTGTGTAATAGGCAAGTGCAGCCGCCATTTGAGATGCTTTATCGTCATTCCATTCGGCAAATGTTTCCCTTAAAAGCCTCCACGCTTTTTTCACACTGTGCTCCTTTTCTATAGCGGTATTTGTTACTTTAGACTCTGTCATAGTGTTGTCACATCTATGAGGCAGGAAAGCATTACGCTCTCCTACCTCACTGTTAACTCACTACTGCAATTTCAGTGGAAAATCACAAACTAAGCCATTCTAGTTTGCAATTGCTTCTTAGCTTCCTTAAACTGAGTTGCCAGTTGTTCCTGTTGTGCAGTAGAGCAATTGTTGCGGATAGCCGCGAACATGGTGCTCTCTTCCTGACGAACGTGATCCATCACGATGTCTTTGAGCTGATTCACTTTTGCTTTGAACTCAGGTGCCGCAGGGCTGGTTGCTTTAATTTCTTCCAGCAATACTTTCATCTGAGCTTGCTCGTCGTACAGTTCCTGAGTGTCACCTTCGCCATAGAACGAACGAATAGCAGGATAAACGACTTGCTCTTCAGCTTGAGCGTGAACACTCAAATCCTTGTAGATCTGCCCGAAGTATTCCTGAATCTTCTGGGGATTGTCACTTTGAGCAATTTCTGTAAACAGAACGTTCACCTTCTGGTGATCCATGCGGATCACATCTTGAACGTTCATGTCGCTCTTGTCAGATGCTTGAGTAACGGCACTGCCAAATACGCCTGTCAGAGCAGCAACGGCATCCTGTACTCGTCCCCATACACCTTGATCAGGCTCTTGACCTGTCAACTCACGAGTGCCAAGAACTTCTAAAACACCTTTGAGTTGCTCTTGATGAGCACGGTTTTCAAAGTTAACTGTGTTGAGCGGAGTGATAGCTGCTTCGATATCAGCACCTACAACCTGAGCAGATTTGTGAACGATCAAACCCGACATAACCTGTCCATGCTTGAGCAGTTCGTGCTGAACCATCTTTTCATAGAAAGACAATTGAGAACCGTGCATCAAGTTTTTGACTTGATCAATCATTTGCTGGATGGTTTCTTTGGGTTGTGCTTGAATACCATATTGAGTAATAACAGTATCAATTACACCCAAGTTTTTCCGATCATCTTCCAGCATATCTTCGAGGCGATCGCGAATATCTCCATCGCTGCATTCTTGAATAAATTGCTGTTCATTCTCAATCAACAGATTTTGAACAGCTTTTATGCTTGCTAATTTTTCAGCAATTGCAGCACGCTTCGCGTCGTTTAATGTTGCAACCATGTCGTGTTCTCCCTAAGACTTTGCTGTGTGTACGACTTTAACGGTTACACAACCCATTATGAAGTTAATCGTTCCTGAGATGGAAATCTAACTATTGGTCACTCTACCAAGAGAAGGGGTAAGTTTTTGTTATGTTATATAGGGTTGCTGACAGCAATAGTAGTCATAATTATGGGCGAATAAATAATTGATTAAAATACTTTCAGAAGAATTTTAGAAGTATTTTTCAGTATTTAAATTGTGGATTCTAACTCGGGAAAGAGTAATTTCGAGTGTAAATTACTATATTCTGCAATGGATTGAATGGAGTTTAATCTTATATGGAAAATATTGAAAATTTGGACAAAAAAGTAGATGACACGGTGGAAGGTGCCGTTGTATCTGCGAAAGAAACGGTAACAAGTCCTCTTCCTAAACCTCCTTCGCTAGAAACTAAATCTCCTGCTGGAGATCTCAAAAATCGTCTTGAATGGGGCGAACCAGCATTGACCATTATTGATGTGCGCGATCGCGTTGCATTCAATCAGGGTCACATCATGGGTGCTGTTTCTATGCCAATTGATAAGGTTGCTGAATTAGCACAAGCTAGCATTCAAACCAAGCGCGACATCTATGTTTATGGAGACACAGATGCTGTAACGGCTCAAGCTGCATCAGAGTTGCGCAATGCAGGCTTTATCAATGTGGCTGAATTGGAAGGTGGACTGGTTGCCTGGAAGGAAATCGGTGGACCAACGGAAGGAACTGAAGAAATTACTCATCCGGGTTCAGATGCTTACAATGTGGTATCTCGTTTAGCTCATCATCGAGAACTACAACACCAAATGGAAGAGCAAAAACAATAGCATTCAAAGCTGTTTTTGTACTGACCACTTGCTACGTATCTACGTTGATTTCTCATTCACCTGATGATGCTGAGTACTGCTTTCATAGATAGGGTTTGAAAATAAAACTAGGGAGTGTGGGGCTGCGCCTCCAGTCAGGGGTTCATCCCTACACCCCAAATTTCCATCTCTACTGACGATAAGTTGTACTTAGTCCTGTTTCCTAACATGTCTTTTTTAGAAGTGTTAGAAAACTTCAATACCTAGTTCAGATTCCCCCCAAATCCCTGACTGCCTGACAAATCTTTGATGCTTGGCGATTGAAATCGCAGCTATAAGAGCAAAACCCGCCGATGCGGGTTACAGAAAACCTGGATGCATTCAGTCCGCGTCGGCGGACTTCGATCGGATAGGCGCGAATTCCATTCGCCAGCTACAGCCGGGAATATCAAGGGTTTCAGAACTTTTGTCAGTCAATCAGCCCAAATCCTCGCTAAGGACATTTGGCGAAGTTCAGTCGAGTTAGGGACTTTAAATGGTTTGGCTCCCTCCTTTTTAGGTTACTGTGTACACAAATCTCTGATTGCTTCCAAATTAGGTGCATGGTTGTTTCAAGCGTTTGAAAACCAGGCATTGGGGAATTCTTCCCCCAAACCCCCTAGCAGAAGGTGTTTCGGTCTACCCGAAAGCGCGCTTCGCATCGGTTCCAAGTACGGATGTTTCTGGTTAGGGCAAGATCCTTGACAAAGGCTTAAAGGTCTCTAAGACTAAGGAGTTTAGGGGTCTGAGAGGACTTATGTGTATACGGTAGAGGTATGGGGGGAATCGTGTTGGAGGTTCTCCAAAGCTGAGGAATTAAGGGAATCGCTAGACTGTGCAAGTGTAGTCTGTTGGTCTGAGAATGGCTGTAAATCACTCGATCACAAGCAAAAGATAGACCAACTGGATGCGTAGTGACTTGACACGATCTTGAGTATTTAATTAGAAGAATTACAGAATGTCTATTAAACCGTGGATGGTTATCTTTGGTATCACCATCCTAATTGCAATGGGTAGCATTTTTATTCGCCCAAAAGACATCCCCTGGGAGAAGCGTCTCGATCGCCCCAGATGGTTATTTTTTGAGCCGCTCATCCCTGTAATTTGGATGGTTGTTTTTCTGAGTGGGGCACTATCTGCAACCCTCGTATGGGAACAAGAACCCGGTAGTCTCAAAACCTGGAGCTTGATGGGGTTATACATTCTCACAGAGATTGTGACAACTGCCTATATTCCTGCTACGTTGCGATCGCGGAACTTAAAAGTTGGGTTGACTTTGGGGGCAATTGGCGTGGCTTTAGGGGTTGTGCTAACAGCGATGGTTTGGCAGATATCCGGTTCAGCTGCGGCTCTCATGTTGCCCTATCTAATCTGGAGTCCGGTTGGAACCTATGCTACGCAACAAATGATGGATCTCAATCCCGAAGCAACAACATAAGTTGTTGAATGGGAATGATGGAGTGAGTTTCTGATTGACGGGAATCTGTTGCTGTGTGAGAGTGAAAACTGAATGCGTATCGTAATCATTCAGTTATGAATGCTGTAGCATTGCGGCTGAAACCTCAGCAAGACTTAAAAATTGAACTGGATCGATTCATTCAGGAGCAGTGTGTTGATGCTGCCTGTATTCTCACCTGCGTTGGAAGTCTGACGCAGGTGAAACTGCGTTTTGCGAATCAAGCTAACGCGGCAGTCTATCAAGGGCACTTTGAAATTGTTTCTTTGGTGGGGGTTATGTCACAGCACGGCTCTCATTACCACATGGCGATCGCAGACAAGATGGGCTGTGTGCGTGGTGGGCATGTGCTCCCAGGTTGTCTGGTGTACACAACGGCTGAGATTATTGTGGGGATTTTGCCTCACCTGAAATTTCAGCGGGAATATGACCAGATGACAGGGTATAACGAGTTAGCAATTTACCCATCTAACTAGCGAGCGACTAGCACTGAAAATCGGAGTTCAAATGGTGGAAAAGCCCCATTTCTGACAGGCTGTCCTCTTAATATCAACTCATAACTCCCTGCACGGGGAAAGTTAATAGTCGCACCGGGAATACCCTCGTAACCTTCCTGGGAGACTGCCCTTAATGTGGGACGTTGAATAGGAGATTGCCCGGCTCTACGGGGCTGCGTATAAACGGCTAATTCACAACGACAGGCAGACAATGGAACATTTTGTCCATTCCTCGTGCGTAGGGCAAACCAGGTGAGAGCAGGTGTACCTGCACGGGGGTTATCATTTGGCTCAATATGCATCGTTCCACCGATGTTGCCAGAGATCTCGGTTTCGTGAGCTAATACTGTTAAGCCCGGTGTAGGTAACAGGCTACTAAGTCCTACGAGTGGAATTGCAATGCAAGTAGCTGTGAATAAGGAAAATATTAAAGGAACGTTCATAAAAAGCGATCGCGCATTATTGTTCTTGTTTAAGAATTATAAAGCACATTGGACATGGTCTTGGAATCATTTGTTAATGTGCTCTCTTAAAAACCTGACAACATAAACTTGAAAAGATTTAGTAAATAAGTAGAAAAGGAGTAGGTATTCTTGTTGCTCTAATGTTCTTAAAGGTTAAATAATGGCTTATTTACAGACATAAAAATATGTGAAAATAAAGCAGTCATAAACATAGAAAATTAATATTATTTGATCCCGGTTTTTCTACTTCCAAGGGGAGATGTGAGATTCCTATCTCTAATTCTAAAGTGAGGCAAACACACTGAAGAAGTGCTTTAACAACCTTGGAAATTGGAGATTTAGGAAGTTATGTCCTACACAGATAGACCAGCAGGAAGAGTCGTAGAGACTGCTCCTGCTGTTGCAGTTGCTGATTATCATGATCGAGTTCGTTGGGGTCCAATCTTAGCTGGATTAGTTATTGCTTTAAGTAGCCAGTTAGTATTAACAGGATTAGGTGCAGCGATTGGTTTAACAACGCTTGCAGGTTCTGGTGCGCCTCGTTCAAATGCAGGAGATGTAGGGCTGGGCGTTGGTATTTGGTCAATCATCAGTTTGCTAATTTCCTTGTTTCTCGGTGGCTGGGTTACGGCTCGCGCTTGTGGACCGATGAACCGTAGCACTGCCTTATTAAATGGTGCAATTTTATGGGCTACAACATTAGCCATTAGTGCTTGGTTGTTGGCAAGTGGTGTATCTGGTGCCTTTGGTGTTTTGGCTTCTAATGCTGGAGACATTATTAACCAGGCTCAGCAAAGCGGTGCTACTGTTCCTCCCGGTGTAACGGATCCAAACGTAACAGCCGATCAAGCTCGTGATGCGGCTGGAAATGCAGCGAAAGTCGGTTGGTCGTTTGCGTTGGGTTCTTTGTTGGGATTAGTAGCGTCTCTGGTAGGGGCTTCTGTTGGCACTCGTCATCCTCGTACGACGACTACTGTTGTGAATTCGTAATCAGGCGATCGCGCTAACAAAATGTAGCTGTCGCTAGCAACAACAAATAGGCGGTGGGACATAGCCCATCGCCTATTAATTCATGGTTGAAGATCGGGTTGAGGTTGCTGTTCAAATCGCTGATTCAAAACTCCTTAAGCATCGCTCATGAGATGAATTTGTACCCGCTTTGGAGAGTTAGGTTGAGTGGCGATCGCTCTCAAAAACTCAATGGCTGCTTCAGCTGACGAAAACTCGCTGCTCATAACCTTAGAGCCGGAGGTTGATAGCCCACCATCCGCCATTGCTGGCATTGTTTGCCCGGTTGAATGCAGCGTTTTGACCAACTCAATGTCATCCATCGCTCCATGGGACAGGTCAATTGAGGCAAGTTCTTTGTGTTCTGGGCTCACTTGTTCAACAATGAGCCTTTCACGCCGAATTGGGATTTCAACAATTTGCGTTTCAATAGTTTTGCGGACAATGACTTCTCCAACTTTCCGCTTTTGACGGTCAACAAACAACCGTTCTTCTAATAACCGGATAGTCTGCTCATCCAACACATCCGAGGTTGTCCGTAGAGATGATTGGTCAGATGCAGCCTGTTTAGGAACGCTCATTTGTTCCAGGCTAGGAACTGCCGCAGCCATAGAAGGTTCATCAGAAGTTTGAGCGACTGGAGCACCAACTGTTCTTGTCTGACTAGTAACCGTAGTAGTAGCAGGGCGCACCAGCTTGACCACTTGTGCCTCAAGGGGGGTCACAGATTCTAAAGCCATTGATGTTTCTAATGGAGCGGAGTCCTCAAGCACCAAAACTGTAGATCCGGTCACAGGAAGATCACTATGGGTTTGAGTGAATCGCTGTGTACTGGTTGAGTCCACAATGTGTTGATTTCTAACATCATAGGTGGGCAATTCTGCAACTTGAGTTGCATCTAAACCACTTAAATAAATGCATTCTCCTTGTAAATCAACCTGTGTTTGTCGGAGTGGAATGAGTACATGTTGAGATGCTTTTGGTGAGTGGATATCAGCAATTAAGTAGTGAAACTGTCCTGCATTATCGACCAAAGCATCGCTGACGTTGCCAATAGGTTGATTGTGATTTGAATAGATCTGAAATTGACGAATATCTTTCCCCCGAACAGTTCTACGATGTTGAGGATCTAATTCATTGAGTCTGAGAAGGGTCATACATTCCTCCAGAAATGCAGATTGGTTTGAGAAAACTGTAGTTTGGTGAAAGTGTGAAACTGTTGTAACGCTGGTTGATCGACAAAAGTTTTGAAACTCCTGATCTTCAGTTGTGGTTGGTGAATTGAGTTCGTGCTTATCCGATTGAAGTCTGACTACACGGATTGAGGTTTTGAACCTGCTTAGGCAGGTTTTGTTCTGGTAGCTGCGGTTTTAACTGCCACTCCCCTAAGCGTCAGATGCACCCATTGCTAAGTACAACTCGTCGTAAATAGGGGTGGGAATTCGGGGTGCAGGGGTTCCACCCCTGCACCCCGTCCTAACCAACCCTTCGGTTGCTATAGCGACTTTAAATTGCAAGATAACCCTCACTCCATGACAAAAGCTGAACAATGGAGTGAGGGTTTTGAGTTAGGCAATTGCTCTTACAGAACAACCTGATGATGGGCGTAGCCACTACAGGCTAGGATGGGGTGCAGGGATTGATCTCCGGTGAAAAGTATATCCTCTATACCCTCTTCATCCTAAATGAGGTGGCGATCGCCACAAGAAATCGTTAGATGCGATCTTCAGGTCGCTTGTTTACAACGGGACGACCTTCAGTGTGGACATCCAATTCCTCACGACGGATCTCATCTTCAGCAACAGCGCGATCGTGATCCACTTCTTTTCTAACGGTGACTTCCTCACGGACAAACGCTTCTTTACGGATGTCGGGCACTTCTTCATACACTTCCATGCGAGCAACTTCACCTTCTGCAAAGGTTGCTTCACCGGGTGCCACGGGTCTACCCATATCCGTCACGCTGCCACGCTCGATGACAACACGCTCTTTGTCAACGGGGACTTCAACATTAGCGCGTTGAGTCTCAACATGCTTACCAACGGTAACTTCGCCAGTTTTTTGACGAGTTTTGTTAGCGATCAACCGCTCCTCAAACAGTCTGAGATTCTGGTGGTCGCGGTCGTTCATGTTGTACAAGGCGGCGTCGCGATTATAGTCGTAGGTATCGCGGTCGTAAATACCAGGAGTTGCCATGCTTGCAGAGGTATCTACAGTTCCAGCGGATGCTGCCATGGTGCTGGAAGTATCTACAGCACCAGTAGATTCTACATTGGTGCTGTAGTTTGCATCTTCAGTGGTGGCAGTTGAAGGACGACGATAAACACCACGAACGTTCTCTTCGTAGTCATAGTCAATCAACATGTCGTTGTTGAACTCAGGCAGTTGTTCAACTTGCTCACGAGTCAAGCTATCAACGTAGACACGGCGATCGCTGTAGGAGATGCGAGATTGGCCGATGGGTAGCAGGACTTTCTTACCAAACACCCAAACACCGGTGTTGATCACGAAATAACGAAAACGTCCTTCATCATCTACCAAAAGTTCATCAATGGAACCAATTTTGTCACTGCCATTGTACAAATCAAAGGACAAAATATCCTGGTTGTCAAAGTAGTTTCTGTAGTCGGGATTGAAATCTCTGAGTTTATAAAGTGCCATGAAGATTCTCCTCTTCTAATCACTGTAATACAAGCGTTATATTTACAGTAGACAATTGTTTGTTAAGCCTCATCTTCCTTATGAGTGACAACTTCCATCGTCACAGGAAAGACAAAATTAAGATAATTTGTTGACAAAATAAAGTTAATCAAGAAGTATTGTATATATTTATTTGAAAGCTTTTTAATTAGATCGATTTATTACCTAATGAAAATAATTTTGTGATAATTGAGATTGGTAAGAACTCTAAATCAAATTTAAGTGAGAATTGCAACATGTCCTACCCATCTGCTCCCTGGTCACTGAGAGGCTATGCCTATCAAACTGTTCAACTGATACGCAATGATCAAGCTCGACTTCTGATACCCGATCAATTTGAAATTGTCTCAGTAATACCTAATCACACACTGGGTGGTATTTATCTGTCTTCCTATATCAATGGTTCTAGTCTGGAATATAGCGAACTGATTGTAGTTTCAGGATTGGTTAGTTACGCCGGTAAGACTGGAATCTGGGTTTCGCATATTTATGTGGATAATCCAGATTCTGTTGCAGGTGGACGCGAAATTTGGGGGCTTCCCAAAGAACTGGCTCAATTCACCTGGGAACAGGGTCAACGTCGCTATTGCAAAGTGCAACAGGGCGATCGCTTACTCTATACCTTTCGCTCCGATTGGCAGCTTCCATTGTGGCGGCAACCGATCGCAGGACAGGCGTTAAGTACCCTGGTGGATCAGGTGTTATTGTTTGATGCCAAAGCCTCTGCTAACTTTGCTGTGGTAGGAGCGGAGTTACACGTACCATCTACGAGTCCATTTGCCAGTTTGGGGTTAACGTCTCCCTGGCTCGTTGTTGCTGCGGAGTCTCTGGATTTGACGGTTCGTGCTCCTCAGGCGATCGGGGTAGAGGGTGCCCACCAAACGATCTTGCGGTAACGTCAATATCGCTTGTTAGTGCAGGATGTAGCGAGTGAAGGAGAGTTAGTGCTAAATCAATAAGAGGTAGTTCATAACAGTTCTTCTATGCAGCAGTTATGTCTGGCATGGATCTCGGCTTTATTCGCGATCGCCCCCTTATTGTTGAGTGGCTGTGCAGGCTCTCCCGCAGTAGATCCCGAAGTTCCATCTCCCTCCAGTCCGGTCGTTTCTCCTCCGACACCATCGGTCAGTGCTTCACCGCTAGAGGCAGAAACCTCTCCTGCAACTTTGTCTGAAGCAGAACTGTCTGAGGCAGAAATTTGGTCACAATTACGGCAGGGTAGAGGCTACGTCATTCTGTTCCGTCATGCTCTTGCACCGGGGACAGGTGATCCCTCCAATTTCCGGTTGGAGGATTGTTCAACGCAGCGAAACCTATCAGCAGAAGGTCGGCAGCAAGCGATGCGTCTGGGTGAAATGTTGCGGCAACGGAATATTCCTGTTTCAAGGGTGCTCTCCAGCCAGTGGTGTCGCTGTTTAGAAACGGCACGCCTCATGAATCTGGGAGCCGTCGAGCCGTTTCCCGTTCTCAACTCCTTCTTTCAGGATCGCAGCATCGAACGCTCCCAAACCGAGCAACTTCGTCAATTTATCTTAAGCAATCGAGATACGGTAGGTGTGACGATCATGGTGACTCATCAGGTGAACATTACTGCCATCAGCAACATCATTCCTCAATCTGGAGCAGCAGTTGTGATGCGAGCATCCGCGCCTGACCAGATTGACTTGGTTGGGCAGCTTGCTTCTCGCTAGAGAATTCATATCAGGCTGATGCTCAATCTGATCCATCGGGCATATGCCGAACCTGGGCTTCTGCCGTCATTTCTAGCTGTCCTGAGCGGATCTGCAAATCTGTAACCTGACAATCGACTCCCGATAGCTGAATATAGGGAACTTTGATCTGTTCATTAATCCATTGCAGCAACGCGATCGCTAAATCTAATGAAATAGCTTGTCCTGAGGTGCAGCAAAACTCGTCTAACAACAGTTGCTCATGCAAACGAGGAGCCATTGTGACTTTAAAGCAGAGCACTGCTTCACACTCGTTTTGATGGAGCAAAACATGACCCTCCACTTGTAGCCGATCATCAGTAGGCAAACGGAGAGTTACGGGGGATTGCAACGTTAAACGAACGGGCTTGCCCTGTACCTCCAGCATGAGATCCGGCAAATTTTGCATGAACAAGTCTGAATTTGCGGCGTGATTCAAATCAGCTTCAGTCAGAACAACACGAACTGTAGAATCCATCGGTTGTTTGAGTTTGATCTGCCCAAATAACAAACTAATGGGATGAACCCCAACGCGATCGGTGTGAACTTCAATTTCTTTGAGGCGAATGCCCTCCTGTACCACTAATCCTTTGCCTTTAATGGATGTGGACTCAACTTCTCCTTGAACAGCTTGCAATAAATCGGTGTGAACCTCAACTGCAATCTCGTCTACAGCTTTAATTTGATTAGACAGTTGGGTTTCAACCATTTGAGCGATCGCCTGTTCTTCTAATTTTGGCTCATCTGACATGAGTAACGCTCCTATGTGTCGTATTGATCACTTTAGAAACTTGCTAATGTCTCGGTATCTGTACATTGATAGAAGCTTTTGTCAAACCAACTACAAAATAAAACGGCTATTCTTTCTGGAAATTTTCTCATCCTCTAAAAGGTACTTCTCAGTGGGGATTTAGTGTACTCATTTTCTCCATAACGACTTAAATCCAACCCTGGATTGATGATTTTTAGGCGATAAAAACGTGAAAAAAGAAATGTTTGATTTCGCTTTTGACTCAAGCTTCTGCTTCAGCATTGATTTAGCAGAACGGCACTCAGTTAAACGAACAGCGGTACTGCTTTAGGAACGGTCTTACATACTCAACAAACTCCCTGTTAACCAATATCTGGCTTACTACTATGAGTCTCTTAAAACGGTTGTCGCTGCGGTGGAAGTTTTTTACAGGTAGCCTCTTCTACTTAACCTATGCTCCCTATGGTTGGGTCTATTCTCGGCGACGCGATCGCGTTGAACGGGAGACTAAAAAAACTCCGTTTCCGATTGAAACGCTGGATAAACCTGGAAAACTGTTAAGTGCCGAAGCAACTGAGCGAGGTGCCCAGTTCTATTTTGAAAATGCTGAGTTGGAAGCCACGTTTCTAACGCCTGATTTGGTGCGGATTGATTGGCGACCAGGGTTGTTGCCGATTCCCTATGCGATCGCCCGGTCTGAGTGGGATGCAGTCGCGACAACTCTGGAGCAAACGGAGCAGGGGTGGAGCGTTTCTAGCATCCACGAAGGCGTCAGTGGACTCACAATCTCAGTGAACGACGAGGGTTACCTCACCTTCAGTGATGCCGATGGAAAAGTTCTGCGGGAAGAACTGCCGCCTCAGAAACCTGGAAATGGTTGGACACATCAAGCTAAATTGCGCCCTGAAGAACACATCTACGGCTTGGGTGAGCGCATCATGCCGCTGAACTTACGGTTGGCAAGAGAGTTAACCGAGAAGGGCGAAATGACGGATCAGCCCAAGACCTTCCGTATGTGGAACTATGACGCAGCAGGGATGTTTGGTCCTGGTGCAGACCCCCTGTATCTCAGTGTTCCGGTTTATTTGGGCTTTCACCAGCAAGGCAAGTATCTCGTTTTCTACGAAAACTCGTTTGACTCCCGATTCACGTTCGACGCAGAGGTTTCAACTGCTGCATTTGAGGGGGGTGCGCTACGGTATTACTTCACGACAGGCACAGTCCCACATTTAGTCGAGCGATACACTGAGTTAACGGGGCGATCGCCTCTTCCTCCGCGTTGGGCATTGGGCTATCACCAATCGAAGTGGGGTTACAACAACGAGCAATCCCTTCGGAAAACGTACCAGGACTTTGAAGCGAATGATCTGCCGTTGAGTGCGATTCACCTGGATATCGATGTGCAGGTGGGATTTCGAGCCTTCACCATTGATCCCAAACGCTTTCCAAAGTTGCAAAGCTTCATTCAAGAACTGGCAGTTCATGGGGTACAGTTCATCACGATTCTCAACCCTGGAATCAAATACAGTCGCAAAAGCAACCTGTTTCTAGAAGGTCAGGTGTTGGATGCATTTTGCAAACTGCCTAACGGTGAGTTGCTCTCTGGTCCCGTATGGCCTGGTTGGTGTGTCTTTCCCGATTTCACCAATCCCGTTGTGCGGCATTGGTGGAGTCGGCAATACCAATATTTGCTGGATGTCGGCGTAGCGGGCTTTTGGCACGATATGAATGAACCTGCGGCGTTTATTTTGTGGGGCGATCGCTCTCTGCCGAAGGTAACGCGACACTTTATGGAGGGACGCGGTGGCGACCACCTAGAGGCACACAACGTCTACGGTATGTTGCAAGCCAAAGCCGCCTATGAGAGTTTGTGTGAATATCGACCCCATCGTCGCCCCTTCATCATTTCGCGGGCGGGTTGGGCAGGGCTACAACGCTACGCCTGGACATGGACGGGCGATATCGAATGCACCTGGGCAGCGTTGCGTCAAACCATGTCTACGGTAATGGGGTTGGGCTTGTCCGGCATTCCCTATAGTGGTCCTGATATTGGTGGGTTTCAGGGTAACCCCAGTGCCGAACTGTATTTGCGCTGGTTCCAGATGTCGAGTTTCCTAACGTTTTGCCGTACTCACTCCTCTAACAACGTTGAGCACCGTACGCCGTTAACCTATGGGGAACCGACCCTCAGCATCATTCGCCAATTCTTGAAGCTGCGCTATCGCCTGTTGCCCTACTTCTACACGCTGTCGTGGGAGGCAACTCAAACAGGTCATCCTCCAGTGCGTCCAGTCTTTTGGGCTGATCCCGATGATGAAACCCTGTGGGCGTTAGACGATGCCTTTTTGCTGGGGGATGCCCTGATGGTGTGTCCGGTGACGGTTGAAGGGGGGCGATCTCCCCAAGGGGAGAACTGCTTCGCATCGCGCTCTGTCACCTTCCCCAAAGGGCAGTGGTATAACTTCTGGGATGATACCCTGATCGACGGCGGCACCACTCAAGACATCGCCTCCCCGTTAGAGCAAATGCCTTTGTTTGTCAAAGCGGGTAGTTTGTTACCGATGGAGGATAGCAACCACCTGACGTTGCATATTTATCCTCCAACTCATGGAACCAGTGAGGCTGTCATGTATACCGATGCAGGTGATGGTTACGGCGATCATCGGGTCGATCGCTTTCAGATTCAACGGCATGAGCACGGTATCGAGCTATTTTGGCAGCATGAGGGAGAATTTACCTTCCCGTATCACCGAGTCACTGTGCAGTTGCATGGCGCAACCGTCCAGCAAGCCTGGGTTGAAGGCAATGAGACAAACCCTGAAGGGACGAATTCCATCACAGTTGAACATCCCTTCAAGCAAGCGTTTCTGCAACATTAGCGAGGGTCATATCCCCGGTTTCTAGCCATACAACTCAAGCCACCTCAAAGACGCTCAACAGGAAACCGGGGATCTAAACTGCTGCTTTTTCTTATCTTTTATCTTTGATCCTTCATCCTTCATCCCTCATCCCTCATCCTTCATCCCTTATCCTTTATCCTTTATCCTTTATCCTTTATCCTTCATCCTTTATCCCTCATCCTTCATCCTTTATCCTTCATCCCTCATCCCTCATCCTTCATCCCTCATCCCTCATCCTTCATCCCCTCACTCTGCCTGACTTGGCTTAAACAGCAGTTGAATCCCCAGCGCAACCAACCCCAACGTGGCGATCGCAAAAATTGCCGTACCCAGCGTACTCATCCCTACAACCAGGGTACGCACAGCAACGGCAATGTTGAGAGCCGTGGCGTTACCTGATGGCAAGGGTTTGTTGGCAAAAGTTGTAGCAATAGAAATCGTCAGGAAATAAAGAGCCGTGGCGATCGCCCCTGAAATCGACGCACCAACAAAGCAGCGCAGCGGAGTCGGGGGAACGTAGGTGCTGTCTTGAGAGGGTTGGGGGGTGGGGTTCGTCATGACACAACTCAGATTTCAAGGGAACAAAAATTCAACAACGGGTACAAGGGTCAGTAGTCAGTAGTCAGTAGTCAGTAGCAAGTAACCATTAACCATTGACGATTAACCATTGACGATTAACCATTAACCATTAACCATTAACCATTAACCAATGACCATTGACCATTGACGATTAACCATTGACCACTAACATTACCAAATCAACTCGTTCAGTTGTTGTTCCTTCATTTAATCGTAGATCAGCTCGGAAACTTTAGAGTTTGGGAATACTGATTCATACCAAATAGTCCGAAAACAGAATAAACTCTCCTGTAGTTTCTCAAAAAGATTTTGGTTGGCATACCTCCATGAGCAAGCGTAACGCCCCTGCCTTAATTCTGTCGTTGGGTATCACCGTTGGTCTGATTGCTGGTAGTGTTTGGTTGTTAAGCAAAACCTCACCGGGGTTAATGCCTATCCTCACTGGGCAACCGCAGCAATCGAATGGTGGACTGTTTGGGGAACGCTCAACCGAGTTAACGCTGTTGGGAGACACCTTCAGCGGCTACAGCACCTTTCGCAACAGCGAGTTTCAGCAAGCGTTAAATGAGGCAGGTGTCACCCTCCGCTATGAGGATGAGTTTGACCAGAGAATCCGGGCAGAGCGACTGAGCCAGGGACGAGCAGATCTAGTGTTGACCACGCTCGACCAGTTTTTGCAGCAACGCCCCCAAGGTAAAATCGTTGGCTTGATTGACCGAACAGCAGGTGCAGATGCGGTTGTGCTGAACACCAAACGCTATCCCAACCTGAAGTCACTGCTGGATTTGAGCCAACTGGTGCAACAAGAAAAAGCCCAGGGGCGACGGGTTGGGATTGCCTTTGCCGGAGATACCCCCAGTGAATACCTGGCATTGGTCTTAGATACTAAATTTGATGCCTTCAACCTGGCTGACTTTGATATTATCCGTGTTGCTGATGCATCAGAAGCCTGGGCATTGATGCAGAACCCGGATCAGAACATTGCGATCGCTGTGATTTGGGAACCCTATGTCACTCAGGCACAGCAACAGGGCTACACGGTGGTGCTGTCGAGCAAAGATGCTCCTGGGGCGATCGTGGATGTACTCGTTGCCTCCGACCAACTCATGCAGTCTCGTCCAGAACTCATCTCTGACCTGCTGGAGGCATACTATCGCCGCATCGACACTAATGTGCGTGACTCGTCTCAGCTACAGGCGCAGATCGCCCAGGACGGCAACCTATCCCCAAACGATGCTGCTGCGGTGATTCAGGGAATTGAGTTCTTCACCGCCACTGAAGCACAGACCTGGCTCAAAGACGGCACCCTGGAGCGACGGATTGGTTCGACTGCTGCCGTGTTGGTGTTAGCCGGACGCTTGCAAGACGTACCACAATCCAATGAGCTATACACCGATCAGTTTATTGCTCAGGCTGCAAGCAATACCCAGGCTTTGATCGATCTGGTGCGGGCGGATAATCCCGAACTTGCCGATCGCCTCGCGGGACGAGAACGTGCTGTAAGTGTGCCTCCCACCCTCCAAGCTAGCCAAATTCAAGCTGCACCCAACATCGGCAACTTACAGGTGCGAGGACAGGTTGGCTTTGGCACAGGTTCCTCTCAACTGACGGCAGAAGGTCGGCAAACGCTGGATCAGCTTGCCAATGAAATTAAAGAGTTCAACGCTCAAACCGTTGCCGTACGGGTGATTGGGCATACGTCGCGCACAGGGTCAGCGACCTTTAACCAAACCTTGAGTCGCCAACGGGCACAGGTGGTTGCCAATTACTTTCGCGGTCGTGGGGTGCAACACAACATCCTGCCGGAGGGCAAAGGATTTAACGAGCCACTACCTGGGGTGAATCCAACCGATAGCCGTAATCAGCGCACTGAGATTCGTTTAGTCAGAATTAATTAGTTATAAGCAGGGGTAATAGTCAATAGTCAATAGTTAGTAGTCAATAGTCAATAGTTATCAGTTAATTGTGAGTGATTGAATGCTCCAGTCCTTTCTACTGCCTCACTCAGTACACAATATTCAGCACTACCGCACAATCAACCATTGACCATTGACCATTAACATCTACCTCAACTCAGCACTACCAACCATTGACCATTGACCATTGACCATTGACCATTGACCATTGACCATTGACATCTACCTCAACTCAGCACTACCAACCATTGACCATTGACCATTAACCATTGACATCTGACTCACACAGCACACAGCACTACCGCACAATCAACCATTGACCATCAACCATTAACCATTGCCCATTGCCCATTGACCATTAACATCTACCTCAACTCAGCACTATCAACCATTAACCATTGACCATTGACCATTGACATCTGACTCACACAGCACACAGCACTATCGCACTATCAACCATTAACCATTGACCATTGACCATTGACATCTACCTCAACTCCCTACTCCCCATTCTCCACTCCCCACTCCCTCCCCCTATGCCTGCACCCACCTCCGACGAACAACGCCAACGTCTGCTAGCCGAAGCATTACAGCTTTCTCGCTATTTGTTGAATCGTCCAGAAGCGGTTGATCCCGATTGGGTCGAGCGTCGTCAAGACCGATTGCGCCAGTTGCAAAAAGCTCTCAAGGCGTTTGCCCATCCGATTCAACGGAAATCACTCGCTCCAGTCGAGATGCCACTGGAGGTGCGGCAGGCGTTCGTCAAAGCCGTGTTGCTCGTCACTCGCTATCAACAGGTCGGGGGATGTACCTGGCAGGGAACCCTTGCTTCTCCTACGTTGAGTCAGTATTGCCCCGATCCGGTTCCCACAAAGTGGGTTACTTCTGATGCAATTACCTCTCTGTGTCGTTACTTCGACCTTCAATCGGACATTCAAACAGAATTGACAGATCTGCTAACTCAGGTCGATATCCAGATCGATCGCCAACGACAGATCATCGCAGCGGTGTTGGCTGAGGCCGGGTTTAGCTCGGCTGGAGTTACTGCTGCTCCGGATCAAGTCGTTACTTTATTTCAGAAATTATTTGGAGCGATTCCCATTCCACCAGAGGTGATCGACTGTGTTTACACCGATATGCAGATTTACTTCTGCCTTAACTATCAGGATGGCAAGTTGTATCAACAAGACCCAAATGGGCATCATGACTGCATTGGCTGGTATAGCTTTACAGAGAGCGATCGCACTCAGTTACAGGGGTTTTTGCAATCGTTGGGCGAGTTCAGCTTTGAAAAATTCCGTCGATTTCCCATCTTTGGAGCCTGTGATCCAACGATCATCAATCAGGAGTGGTGCGATCGCCTTGCTCAACAAATCGGAGTTCCCACTTCACTTGTGATTCAAGCTCTGGTGCGATCGGTCAGCATTATCCCCACTCAAAAAGCAGAAGCTTTTTTGATGCACGACATTTGGGGACATCACTGGCAATTTATGCTGACGCAGTTCGAGCGGGATTACACCATCCTGGCGGATTGCCACAAACCCCTACGAGCTGCTGAAACTGCCTATACACCTGAGGGGCCGTTGACTTGTCGAGAGTTATTTATAATTGAGGGAGAGCAAATTAGTGTAGATGAGGAGCGATCGTATCTGTTCTTTCATGGAGAAGTGCAACAACGATTAGGACTTCTCTTTACTCACTTGATTGGTGAAATGTTAGCGGATATCGCAGAGTTTAAATTCATCTGGAAACACACAGAATTATCTGATCAATTACCAAGTTCATCTCTATTTAAAACAGAACCGACTAAGTTGGATTTGAGTCTCAATGATATTGATATTCTGTTTCTACAAGTGTTGAAGCCGTTGTTGGAAATGGAGTTCTCTGTTCTGAAGGATTCACTCTTAGAAACAGAACTTTTGGCAGAATGGACAGAAGATAACTATCCAACGCATTCACTTGAATTTCGGACAAGCTTAAAACAGGCGATCGTGCGGTTATATCAAATCTTTTTGGAGGAGTACAACAACACCTATTTGCCCACAATGACAGGTGAGATTGGCATCTTTACTCAGGCAGTGAGTAATTTGCTTTACCTCCAGAATGCCGTGAGTGAACTGTATACCGATCCCATCGTCAACGCTAATCCCGATCTGCCATTTCAAGATCTGCTGCTCGTATTTGTTAGCAGTTATTGTTCCAGTGACAGTTATGCTGACTTTTGGGATGTGGACGATGTGTTGGCGAATTACTTCTTACCCTGCTGGCAACGACTACAACAGTTTGTAGTTTAGTGCCTATTTCAAGTTAGTTAAATCTCCTAATGACCTACAAAGCTAACTATGTTAAGTTCTAAGAACCATTTTCCTGTTTTGAGCACCTTATTGGAATCGTTTTATGGTGAAGTGGCGTAAGCTGGGCTTTGAGAAAACGCAACAGGTTGATCCTAAGCTAAAAGCGATCGCCTATAGCCTTGATGCGCTTATTCCCGGATTTTACATTTGGCTTGGTTCTTTAAGGGTTTGTTTAGGCGGTAGCCTAGCAGAGGATAGCTATCCAGGAACAATTCATAGTTTTGCTGGAGTTGCTTTAGTTTTACCAGGCTATCGCATCTTTAGTACTTATCAAGATAGTTATGACCCTTGATAAGCACAAGTTAGATGGCATTCCCCAAATTACAGTGAAAACGTTACCAAAATTAGAGTTTGAAGCACTTTTAATTGAAGCGGGCTACACCTAAATCGGTACAGCACCTGCAAAAGGCAATCGGATTAAAACTTGGTGGACTCATAAAGCTTTTAGACGCATTGAAGCCATTTACAGTGCTGATGGGATGATTGCAATTACTGCTTATCACGTTACTGAGTGATAAATAGCTGAGTACCTGACAAAACTTTTGAAACCCTGATATTGCATAAATTAACGTGAATTCAGGAAAAGGATTTCGGCGGTTAAAACCGTTCGCTCAAATTTAGTGTCAGGATTGCTCTAACAAAGTTTCTCAAAGGCTTCATCTGTTAACTCAAATGGTGGATTTAGATTCACAACAACAGATGTCATAGCAGTTTAATGAGATGTGGATTTTAATGAGCGAGTTGAATGCCGTTAGCAATCAGTTTGGTTGCCCAGATCTCTAAGTCTGGATCGGGTAATGCGGCTCTCAGTTGGCTAGAAATGGCTTCCGCCTGGGCTTGTGACTCTGCCAGGGCAAACACCGTAGGACCCGACCCCGACATCATCACACCCAAACTATTGAACAGTTGTAGGGTTTCACGCAGCTGTGTGACTTTGGGATATTCTGGAAGAACAACTTTCTCTAAATCGTTGTGCAACAGTTTGCCGATCGCCCCTCCATCATGCTGTGCGATCGCTCCCACAATTGCACCAGAATGGACTCGCTGTCGGCGTTCTTCTAAACCAGCGTCATCTGAAATGTAGGAACTGCTGAATTGGTTGCGATAGGTCTTGTATGCCCAAACAGTGGATACGGAAAGGCTACGATATTTTGCCAGAACGACATGCAACGAATCCAGGCTGGGTAAGGGAGAGAGCTTTTCCCCTCGTCCTGTAGCGATCGCCGTTCCTCCTGCCACACAAAACGGTACATCTGACCCTAGTTTGGCTCCCAACTCTTGAATCTCAACTTGCGTTAACCCCAATCCCCACATCAGGTTGACCCCAACGAGTACCGCCGCTGCGTTTGTCGAACCGCCTGCCAGTCCTGCTCCTACGGGGATCGATTTGTCGATCGTGACCTCAACACCGCCGAATTGGCTGAAGGCATCGGGGAACTGGTTTGCCATCAGGGCAACGGCTTTGTAGGCCAAGTTGGTTTGATCCGCAGGTACCTCTGAGTGGTTGCAATGAACCTGAATTCTCTCTGTGCCATTGGCTCGTACGGTGATGTGATCTGCCAGGGCAACGCTTTGCAGCACCATTGCTAACTCGTGATAACCATCGGGGCGATCGCCAATGATCTCTAAATACAAATTAATTTTGGCGGGAGCAATGAGGGAATACGCTTGCATGATGAGGTTCACTGCACAACAAATCAGACCCTAAGCTTACTCCACTGTGGGGGCAACTGCTACAGCTTCAACATCCTCAAGGAGTAGATTGCTGAGGGCAACCCACTGCTCAACCCCAATGTCTTCAGCACGAACCTGAGGATCGAGATGCAGTTGCTCCAATAAAGCCGTGAGGCGATCGCGATCGACCACCGACTTCAAGTTATTTCGCAGCATCTTGCGCTTTGTGGCAAACCCCAGCTTCACCAGCGTATCGAGCTTGCGGGGATTCGTGGCTGGAGTGGCGATCGGGCGAGGTCTGAGCCGCACCACTGCCGAATCAACCTTGGGTGGTGGATAAAAGGCTTTTGCCGGAACGTGGCAAATCCATTCACAACTTGCCAGATATTGCACTCGCACTGACAATGCCCCGAAGGTTTTGGAACCGGGCTTAGCACACAGACGATCCGCGACTTCCTTCTGGATCAGCAACACAATGCTGTCAAAGGGATTGGGGTTGGGAGCCGCGATCGCCCCCAGCAGCAGTTCCAGAATCGGTCCCGTAATGTTGTAGGGGATATTGGCAACCACCTTGTTGGGATTTTGAAAGGCAGGAAATGGCTCAAGGTGCTGCGACAAATCCAGGCTCAGAATGTCCCCCTGCAACAACAAAAAATTGGGGCGATCGCCCAACGACTTAACCAACTGCTTGCACAAATCGCGATCGATTTCTACTGCCACCACTGCCGCTGCCAACGGTAACAACTGTCGTGTCAAGATGCCCGTCCCAGGGCCAATTTCCAGGAGGCGATCGCTCGGTTGTAACTCTGCTGCCGCGACAATTTGCCGCAATGCCGTGTCACTGCGGAGCCAATGTTGACCAAATTGTTTACGCGGTTGAGGCATAGGGGAAGAGGGAAGAGAGAAGAGGGAAAAAAGAAGAGAGAAGAGGGAAGGCCAAAGGATGAAGGCTAAGAGGAAACCACAAAGTCCCCAGTTGCTGAAGTATCTTCTCAGAATAAGTGTGTTATTTCACCAGGAGCGGGGATTTGGAGGGACAACGAGAGTGATTGAGGCGATCGCACTGGAGAATCCAATTCCACCAATCCTACTTCCATCATCCTACTCCCTCACCCCCTTACTCCCCACTCTCTACTCCCATCACTTTTACGTTTTGCTAAAAGATCCATACATTCCTTTAGAAATGCCAGATTCCGGTAAAACACCTGCCAGATTTGTAGAGTATTTATAATTCTGGTCTTGAGGTAGATGTGTGAAATATGAAATTCGGTATAAACCCGCGTTTGCCACAGTCTTTTTGACGCTAAATCCGGGCGATCGCATCACTACTGAAGCGGGAGCGATGGCAAGCATGTCGGCTCAACTGTCGCTGAAAACCGAGTTTTCGGGTGGGCTAATTCCGGGGTTGCTCAAGGCATTCCTGGGTGGAGAGTCGTTATTCGTCAACACTTTCTCGAACAACACGCAGCAACCGCTACAACTGGTTCTGACCCAATCCACTGTCGGGGATGTGGGCATGATCGAGTTAAAAGGTAACGCCATTTGCTTGCAACCGGGGGCTTACATCGCGCATACCCCTGGGATCCAAATGGGAGTTGAGTGGGCAGGATTTTCCAGTTGGTTTTCTGGAGAAGGCTTATTTAAGTTGAAACTCAGTGGCAATGGCTTGGTCTTTTTAGGAGGCTACGGGGGATTGACCCAACGCCAGGTCAATGACGAATATGTGGTCGATACGGGACATCTTGTGGCTTACGAACCGGGCTTAAAGATGAATATCCGCATGGCAGGTGGACTGGTTGGCTCTGTCACGTCGGGTGAGGGTTTGGTGAACCGTTTGACTGGAAAAGGTACGATTTACCTCCAATCTCGCAGTGTCGATGGATTGGTTCGATTTTTACGCTCCAAGGTGTAGATGGGAGTCATTTGAATGAAACTTGATATTTTGCATCAACCGGACAGTGCGATCGCCAAGATTGACATGGCTCCGATGGAAGAACTCATTGCCCAGGCAGGCGCAATGGTAGCTATGAGTAGCCATATGGAGGTCAACACGACGCTACGTCAGGGCAAAGGTGGCGGAGTCCTGGGTGGACTCAAACGGATGTTAGCGGGTGAATCCCTTTTCCTCAGTTCGTTTCGCTCTGGGTCATCCCCCGCAGAAATTTACCTCGCACCGAAGCTAATGGGGGACATCCTGCCCTATCAACTCTCTGGTACGGATTTGGTGATTCAGGCGACAGGCTATCTGGCCTGCACACCCGGAGTCGATATCGATCTGGGCTTCCAGGGCATCAAATCCATCTTCTCTGGAGAATCCATCTTCTGGCTCACCGCCAGTGGTTCGGGCTTGGTTCTGCTCAGTGCCTTTGGCAGCATTTACGAAGTGCAGGTCGATGGTGAATATATCGTCGATACGGGTCACATCGTCGCATTTGAAAAGCAACTCAGCTTCACTATCACCAAACCCGGGACAAGCTGGCTTGGTGCATTCCTGGGTGGAGAGGGCTTTGTCTGCAAATTCCAGGGCAAAGGTCGTCTTTTCTGCCAGACCCACAACCCAGGCGCGTTTGGTCGCTTAGTGGGCAGCAAGTTGCCGCCTCGATAGGGGCAATCGTCAACTGTCAATTGTTAATCGTCAATCGTTATCGTCAATCGTCAACTGTCAATCGTCAATTGTTAATCGTCAATCGTTAACTGTCACCCCGGCCACCGCTATTCACCATTGACCACTGACCATTGACTATTGACCATTGACCACTGACCATTGACCACTGACCATTGACTATTGACCACTGACCATTGACCACTGACCACTAACCACAAATCTCCTGATTAGCACTTCTCTCACACGTTATTTCGTTAAAACTATGTCAGAAATTGCATATACGATCGAACATTCACCCGCTTATGCATCGCTGCAACTCCAACTTAAAGCAAACCAAACGGTCTTAGTTGAGTCAGGTGCGATGGCAGCAATGGATGCCTGGATTAAGATGAAATCCAAGGTTCGCGGCGGTTTGATGAAGGGGTTGGGGCGCATGTTAGGCGGCGAATCCCTATTTATGAGCGAATTCACCGCTGAAGGCAAACCCGGAGAGTTGTACGTCTCCCCAGGGGTTCCTGGCGATATCCAACACTATTACCTGAATGGCAACAGCCTGATGGTGCAGTCCTCTGGGTTTGTGGCAGCCAGTCCTTCCGTCGAGATGGATACCAAGTTTCAAGGCTTTAAGGGCTTCTTCAGCGGTGAATCGCTGTTTTTGCTCAAAGCTACGGGCAAAGGGGATATCTGGTTTAGCTCTTTTGGGGCGATTCTGGAAATTCCCGTATCCGGCGAATATGTGGTAGATACGGGCTACATCGTCGCTTTTGAGGACACGCTAAACTACAAGGTTGAGGTGTTAGGAGGGTTGTCCTTCAGAAACCTGAGAACCAGTATCTTTGGAGGTGAAGGTTTGGTGTGTCGGTTTAGCGGTACCGGGAAACTGTGGATTCAATCGCGACAGTTGGGTTCCTTTATCAACTTCATCAATCCCTTCCGCCCTGTTAAGAGTAACTAGTCGAAGTAGACTATGCCAATCGAACTGCCCCCCGGAACAGCGAGTTACAGCGATCGCGATCGCCCACCCCAAAAACGCCAATACCTTGTGTTATTAGGCATTCTCGTTGCCATTATCGTCGCTGTCTTCTGGCTGTTTAATGCGCTGGTCAATGGCTTGGTTTGGATCATTCCTCCTGGTGTCGAGCGACAGTTGGGTGTGTTGACCGTGCCGAGTTTTGAGCGATTGGCGCAACCGTCTCCAGCGCAAGACACGCTGAACCAATTACTCGATCGCCTGGAAACCCATCTGCCTGCTGAGCAGCGACAAAACCGCGACTATCAGGTGTTTTATGTTCCAGACTCGACGGTGAATGCACTGGCAATTCCGGGCGATCGCATCATCATCTACAAGGGTCTACTCGACAAGATGGAGTCTGAGAATGAGTTGATGATGGTGTTGGGGCATGAGTTGGGGCACTTCACCAACCGCGACCACCTGCGGGCATTGGGACGGGGGCTGGTGCTGCAACTGGCACTGGCAACCTTCTTTGGTGATATTGGCTCCCTCCAATCGATCGCCCTCTCCGGGGTGACGGCTCTCAGTGATGCCCGCTTTTCTCAAAACCAGGAATATCGCGCCGATAGCGTTGGTTTAGATTTGCTCCATGCCACCTATGGACATGCTGCCGGAGCCACCGACTTCTTTGCAGAGTTGAGCCAACAGCCCGACCTCAATATCGAGTTTCTCTCAACTCACCCTGCCTCTCGTAATCGCGTCAAACGGTTAGAAGAAGCGATCGCCCAACGTGGCTATGGATTGGGAGAAAAACGTCCGCTGCCCGCTGCACTCGCTGGGGAGTAGGAGGTAGGGAGCAGGAAATCGGGTGAAGAAGATAGAAGAGTGAAGACGTGAAAGGTCGGAGGTAAACGATTGACCATTGACCATTAACTATTGACGGTTGACCATTGACGACTCACTCAAAACTCAAAATTCAAAACTTCTCCAACACAGTTGCGGTAGATTTAAAAGAACGAATGTATTCCTGACAAATCATCATGTTAACCACCTCTCCCACCTACACTGTTGCTTGGGAAAAGTTACCCGATGATTTTGTGTTGCCTGATGATCCCGTGGATAACATCAACCAACCTGCTCTTGCTGCCGCTTTAACCGAAAGCTTGCAACTTGCCGAAAAATTACCTGAAACTGCCCTGACTCCGACCAACTATGGCATCTGCGCTACTGTAAATGGCAAGATCGTCGTCAAAGCTCCAGATTGGGCATTCATCCCCAACATCACGGTTTCCAGAGCAGAGGTATTTCGCAGCTACACCCCTCGACTTCAAGGGGAGATTCCAGCGATCGCCCTGGAATTCCTTTCCGACACTGACGGTACAGAATACTCGGTCAAAGAAACCTACCCACCGGGCAAGTTCTTCTTCTACGAACAGATCCTGCAAATTCCTAACTATGGCATCTTTGAGCCAGAAACCGGAGCTTTGGAACTGTATCGGTTAAGTGAAACCAAACGCTATAAGTTAGAGCCTGTCAACGAACAAAGCCGCTTCTGGATACCAGAGATGCAGCTTTTCTTGGGCGTTTGGAAGGGAACTCGCGAAAACCGCCAGGGCTATTGGTTGCGCTGGTGGGATGAGCAGGGTAACTTGCTGTTGTGGGGTACGGAGAGGGTAGACCAGGAACGACAACGCGCAGAAGAAGAGCGTCAACGCGCAGAACGACTAGCTGCTCAACTGCGAGCCGCTGGGATTGAACCCAATTTATAGCTCCAAGTCTCGCAGATCACACTTCTATCCTTTGAGTAACAAATTAAATACCAGAGGCAGATGAGCGATCGCCTGCATTTATCTAGACTGACTAAATCAAGCTCGCAATACTTTCATCTGAGGTGTTGTATGGATTTGCTCACTTGGTTGATTGTTGGATTGATTGCAGGTCTGTTGGCTAGTGTTGTTGCTGGGGGCGTTGGTTATGGTCTCCTTGGCGACATTGTTGTAGGAATTGTTGGTGCGTTTGTTGGCGGGTGGCTCTTTCAGCAGCTTGGGTTAGCGACTCCGTTTGCAGGGTTAGCTGGCACGATTTTTGTTGCATTTATTGGGGCTGTCGTGTTGTTGTTCGTGCTTCACCTGCTACAGCGATCGCGTGTCTAACACTGATTTTAATCAGTCCCCTTTGTATCTTTCAGTGTTGTTAGAGCAGAGCGATCGCCTCTTGTGGTAGCGTAACTGCTATCGGACGAGAAATCGACTTGAATCCTGTACTGCTGACTTCTTTCATCACGACCTATTGAACTGAACTAGCAACCTCTAGTGCTTTTGATTCTAATACGGCACGCTAGCGATCGCCCTCTTTTGTATATGCCAATTCGCCCATGATGTAAGTTGCGTGAACGGCGCGATCGTCCCCCATCACAATCAGGCTAAACACCTGATCGGCTAACTCCTCCAGGGAAGTTGCCACTGAACGGGGGTTGCGGAATGCCATCAACGGGGTTGCCTGCGCATCCAGCACCACAAAATCTGCCTCTTTACCAGGCTCAAAATTGCCGAGAATGTCATCCAAATACAAAGCTCTTGCGCCGCCCAGCGTGGCGAGAAACATAGCTCTAAAAGGAGATAATCGCTGTCGCTGGAGTTGCACCACCTTGTAGGCGACGTGGGCTGTGACTAACAGAGAAAAGCTGGTTCCGGCTCCGATATCTGTGCCCAGACCAATGTGGACGGGATACTGGTCTGATTTGGCTTTGGTCAGCTTAAACAAGCCACTGCCCAAAAATAGGTTGGATGTGGGACAAAAGGCGATCGCTGCCCCAGTTTCTGAAAGCCGCTCAAACTCTGCATCGGTGAGTTGCACACCATGAGCAAAAACCGATCGCTTGCCTACTAGCCCTGCCTGGTCATACACATCCAGATAACCGTTGCTATCAGGAAATAGTTTGGCAACAAGCTCCACTTCATCGACATTTTCCGACAAGTGAGTGTGCAGATAGACATCGGGAAACTCTTGCAACAACTTACCCGCCATCTGCAACTGAGCATCAGTCGAGGTGACGGCAAATCGAGGTGTGACGGCATACAGGAGTCGTCCTTTTTTGTGCCATTTCTCGATCAGAGCTTTGCTATCGTGATAGGACGAATCGGCGGTGTCCATCAGGAAATCGGGTGCATTCCGATCCATCATGACTTTACCCGCAATCATTCGCAGGTTGCGCCGATATGCCTCTTCAAAAAACGCATCCGCAGATTGGGGAAATACCGCTGCAAAAACCAGTGCAGTGGTTGTACCGTTCTTCAGCAGTTCATCTAGAAAAAAAGACGCAACTTTCTGGGCATAGTCCTTATCTTTGAACTTGCCCTCCGTGGGAAATGTGTACTGAGATAACCACTCCAGCAGTTGCTCACCGTAGGCAGCGATCATTTCCGTTTGCGGGAAATGAATATGAGTATCGATAAACCCAGGCACAATTAAGCGTCCGGGATAGGACGTGATCTCTAAATCGGTATACTTTGGTTGCAGGGTGTTGTAATCCCCAAAGTCCTTGACTTTGCCATCTTCTAGAACCAGCAACCCATCAGCAACGTAACGGACACTTTCTGACTCAGGAACGTAGAATGGGTCGTCCGTGAAATCCAGAAAAGAGCCACGAATGGCTCTCAACGTTTTGGAAGATGGAGTTGCATGGGTCATGACAATCAAGGTTAAAAGGGGTCAGTGAATTTAAGCTTCCGGCTCTGATACGTTCATCTCACTTACCATACCTGAAGATTTGCCTGCAACCATCCTGGCAATTTGCTCTCGTTGATTCACCAAATAGACACTAATCAACGTAAACACGACTCCAATCCATTGCAGTTCAGTCAACTGTTCACCCAACAAAAACCCACTAAAGAGCAACGCAAAAACGGGTGTGAGAAAAATCAGGGCACTAACACTTGTGATGTTACCAACAGCCGCCAGATAGAAGAATATGCCGTAGGTAATGGCTGTACCAAAGATAGTCGCGTAGCCTAACCCCAACCATGATCCAGAGTCTAAATGGGTGATCTGGTTGTTCTCCTGTAAAAACGACAGAACCATCAGTGGAACACCCCCCAAAATCATGTGCCATCCGGTAGCAACGATTGGGTCAGCGTGTTGTTTGACATAACGCACAATTATTGTGCCAAACGACATTGCTAAAGCGGCTAATAGCATCAAAAACTCACCACTGTTGAGCAGGTTTTGCCAATTGAAGCCCGATGCCACAATCGGTTGAGATTCAATCACCTGTTCTCCTGCTTGTAAAACGGTCTGTGTCGCAAACGGTAGGGAGATGCCAATGTTGTGTAGAAGACCGTAGATCCAATCGGCAGGTAAACCACAGAGGCAGATCCCCGCCATGCCGATCGCCAACCCTAACCAACCCCACAATCCAATCAGTTCACTAAACAAAAACCGTGACAATAAGGCGACGACCAGCGGTTGAGCATCAATCAGCACGGCTCCCAACCCTGCCCCGGTGTTAACCAACCCTTCGGTTAAAAAGCCCTGGAACATCGCTCCATCAACCAGGGCAAAGATGCTGATCCAGAGCCAAGCCTGCCAGGTTTTGGGCTGTGGCAGCTTTAATACGGCAGCGACGAGCAAAATCAAGACACCTGCCGGGAGCAACCGAAACGCTGCCAAAAACAGGGGTGTGGTGTTGGGGATGACGAACTTCATCACCACCATTGCTGTTCCCAGGAAGAAAAACGGAGCAATGAGAAAGATCGGAGATTGGGTGAAGTCCTTCTGCGACTGGAGTTGCATACCTATAGATCCCTTCTGTAATTGGAAGCGTAGCGATTGGAAGCAGAGTCCTGTGAGAACCAATCAGGACAAATGATGGCTGAAGTGTGGGTAACGGTTAGGACGGCTGATGCAGAAATGTTCTGTATTTTGCATCCTCAAAGGTATAGTTTGGAAGGAATTACTTTTTGTATAAAGAACTACAAGTAAAGCTCAGCAATTAAAAAGCAATCTATTCGCCAGACCGGATTACGCTGTTGCCTGTAACCCTCGTGACTGTGCAACAAAATTGACTTGCTATACACTGCGAGTCTACTCACACTCATACAATTACGATTACTCGTAGCAACGATTAACAATGAACATTAAACACATTTTTCAGCGAGTTGCAGTTCTGGCGATCGCCTCACTTCTCATATTCATGTCTTCACCATCTGCCCTTGCATCAGACAGTTTCAGTAATCAAGCGATGCATCAATCGGCTCTCTTAATTGCGCCTGATCCAGATGCTCAAATTAATGTGTATCCTCGACCTGACACACGCAAACGTCGTGTGGGATATGGCATGAGTGGCGATCGCGTCACCGTGTTAGAGCAGGTTGGTAGTAACGAAGGGTTGACCTGGAATCGAGTTGAGTTTGAAGCTGCTCCCCATCTCAAAGGTTGGGTCAGAGAGGACTTTATTCGATTGCGACAAAGCTCTGATCGTCCTGATTCACAACAATCTAACCAATCAAATCAACAGAACTATCGTTCCAATGAACGGTATGGCAATCAACAGAAGTTGAGTAAGTCTCAAAACTCGGTGTTGCTGATCTTGGGGATGAATGAGCCGCGAGCAAGATGCTCGCACTGGTTGAGATGATTTGCCTAAAAGGAGGGTGAGCGTCTCGCTCACGCCTGTATCAGGAAAGCCATCCCGCTATTCAGCAACGCCCAAAACTCCTATCAAATCTCTCAGGACAATTGATATCTTCTATTTCGTCTTCTATTTAGAGTTAGGTTAGAGACTTCAGTTGTTTCAACATATCTTTGGTTTATTGATCAGTTTCATCGTTGTTGCAAACGTATATCCCTTTGCGTTTGGAAGCTTTTTCCCATCTGCTCGCATGATGGAATCTGCACCTCACGCCATATCGCAACCGATTTATGTGACTCACACGGGTAATGATGGAGTGGGTTCGTTACGATGGGCGATCGCTCAAGCCAATCAAACCCCTGGGGATGACCTGATTGATTTAAGTCAGGTGAGCGGCACAATTAGCCTCCACAGCAGCCTGCCCAGCATTACCAGCAACCTGTCAATTGTCGGCGATGGGGATGACAGCATTAGCGGCAACCAGGCTCATCGAGTGTTGTCCATTATAGAAGGCGATGTCGCAATTCACAAGCTCACCATTCAGGATGGCTTGGCTCAGGGAAGCGATGGACAACGGGGTGCGGGGGGAAATGCCGGAATGGGAGGGGCATTGCTGCTGGATGGCGGAAATGTGATTTTGAGCGATGTCAGCTTTGTGAATAATCGGGCGATCGGCGGAAATGGAACATCTCGCAGTCAGATTATCGCTGAGACTTCTTCCACCGTTGCTTCTCCGGTTGCCTTGCCCTTCATCGCTAGCAGCAACAACTTTTTGAAGGTCAATCGAGGTGCCATTGTCAGTGTCAATGGAGCCAGCATACCCGATGGGACAACGCTCAACTCCGATTTAGAGGGAATCACCATTGAGAGTGACCACAACAAGTTTCGGGCAAATCGGGGGGCGATCGCAGGCGTCAATGGCATCGGCATCGGTGGCATTGGCACGATCGCCTTTGGCGGTGGCGGTGGCTTTGGTGGATTTGGCAACGCGGGTAACGGCGGCAACGGCGGCAACGGTGGAGCGGAGGGAGGGAACGGCGGCAACGGGGGCGATGGTGGCAACGGGGGCGTTGGCATTTTTGGCAGCTTTGGCGAGTGGGAGGATCAGGGGGGCATTGGAGCGATCGCCTTTGGCGGAGGTGGTGGCTTTGGTGGGTTCGGCAACGCGGGGAATGGGGGCAATGGGGGCAATGCGATCGCGACTGCCAATGGTGGCAATGGCGGTAACGGGGGCAATGGTGGGTTTGGCGGAGGCGGTGGTAGCGGTGGTTTTGGTGGCAATGGCGGTTTAGCAGGCACGTCAGGACAAGTCGGAACCTCCGGCAACGGGGGCTTTGGCGGTGGCGACGGAACCCTGGGAATGGGGGGTGGGGGTGCTGGCTTT
Source organism: Oscillatoria sp. FACHB-1407 (assembly GCF_014697545.1). Classification (GTDB taxonomy): domain Bacteria; phylum Cyanobacteriota; class Cyanobacteriia; order Elainellales; family Elainellaceae; genus FACHB-1407. The sequence continues at coordinate 425,851 of NZ_JACJSA010000003.1, forward strand.
GGTGGGGCGATCTTTGTGCGATCGGGTCGTCTTATCCTCAGCAACACCCGATTTGAGAAGAATGTGGCGATCGGGGGAACGGGAGCCAATCCGGGGCAGGGTAAGGGTGGTGCGATCTTTATCATCCCGGACACGCTGATTCCAGAAGGCGATCGCTCAATTCCCAGTGTCATTGCCCTCAAACAACCACCCATTTTTGTAGAGAATGAGGCATCGGATGCAGGTCATACCGCAACCGACAATCCCGACATTTACGGGCAGCTTATGCTCGGTAGATCGTGAGGCGGATCGATGACCAATGCTATATGCTGCTAGATGAACCGATTCTCAGAATGAACCGCTATGACGCTCGATCTCCTCTTTGACGGTGCCAATATTTTTGTCTTACCCTTTTGGGCACTGATGATTCTGTTACCGAATTGGGGCGTGACTCGCAAAGTGATGGAGTCTTATCTACCCTTTGTGGCATTAGCGGGATTGTATGCCTACCTGTTTGTCAACAGTGTTGATCCAGAAACCGCACAGTCTTTCTCAAATCCCACACTGTCCGACTTAGCCCGCTTGTTTGCCGATGAACGAGTCACGGCAACGGGTTGGATTCACTTTCTGGTAGCGGATTTGTTTGTGGGCCGCTGGATCTATTGGGAAGGTCAAAAAACAGGTGTGTGGACAGCTCACTCATTGATTTTGTGTTTGTTTGCAGGGCCGTTGGGCTTGCTGTCTCACATCACAACACAAGCCGTGACAAAACGCTTTTTTGCGAGAGAGACAAAAACCGTAGAACAAGCCACTGATGCGGCGTGAGTGATCATGCTTGATATAGATGCAACCGTGATAGCCGTCGTTGCTATTATTGGACTGGCAACCTTTGTACGAGCGGCGATCGGGTTTGGCGATGCCTTGATTGCTATGGGATTAGTCAGCGGTCTGATCGGATTGCAAACAGCCACCCCACTCATAGCTCTCGTTGGTACGGCTATTTCCATTGGTGTTTTGGTGCTGCAATGGGGCAAATTCCAAATCAGAGCAATACTGCCACTCATTATTGCAACGCTGCTTGGTATCCCGTTCGGTTTAGGGCTGTTGACACTGGTGCCTGAGCAAATAGCCATTATTGTATTGGGAATCGTGTTGGTGAGTTATGGTGCCTATGGGTTGCTAGGCTTACAGTTGCCTGTCATTACGAGCGATCGCCCAGCCGGATTATTTGGGTTTGTCGCAGGTATCTTAGGAGGTGCATATAACACCAGTGGTTTAGTGATCGCGATCTATGGCACGTTGAAGCGGTGGCAACCCGAAGAGTTTCAATTGACATTGCAAGGCTATTTCTTTTGCACAAACTTCCTGATTCTGGCGGGACACGGTCTTTCAGGGCTATGGACGGCTGAAGTTTTGTGGCTATTTGGAGTGTCGCTGCCTGTTATCGGATTAGCCATTTGGCTAGGAAATATCACTAATCGCCGGATTAAGCGAGAACTTTTTGCCAAGGTGGTATTCGGTTTCTTGGTCGTGATTGGCTTGATACTGTTAATTAACAATGCCCTACAGTGAAAGTCAACCAAGTGGATTGGCAATCATGTTCCTGGAACTAAAACGATTTGTATTCCACCGAAGTAACGGGTCTTGCTCCATAACGTCACTCGACCAGAGCTTGAGGTGATCCACATCTAGCACTTTACAGCAACACTCGAATGCGTTGTTTGCCACTGTAAATGTTGAAGCGATCGCCTCGTAAAAACCCAATTAATGTGATGTTAAATTCTTGAGCAAGCGCAACGGCTAAACTACTCGGAGCAGAAACCGCACAGAGAATGGGTGCTCCTGCCGCGAGACATTTTTGCACTAACTCAAAACTCGATCGCCCACTTACCATAACAATGCGATCGCGCCACGGTAACTCGTTACTCAAAAACGCAGAGCCAATGAGCTTGTCGAGGGCATTGTGTCGCCCCACGTCTTCCTTAAGAGCTAGCAAATTGCCTTGAAGATCAAATAATGCAGCAGCGTGTAAACCTCCAGTGCTGCTAAAAACAGCTTGATGCGATCGCAATCGTTCTGGCAAGTTATAAATAACCGCTGCATCGATTTGTATGCCATCTGATAAAGCCGTGTATCCCCGCAGTTGCAATGCTTCGAGGCTGGCTTTGCCACAAATCCCACACGCACTCGTGGTGTAAAAGTGCCGTTCTAATGGTTGTAAATCCGGCAGAAATCCATGCCGCAGAGCTACATTCACAATGTTGTAGCGTTGCTCGCCATCTACTTGGGGATCGACGCAGTAACTCAACCGTTGAATATCGTCGTGGTGTTGCACAATGCCCTCGCTGTAGAGGAACCCTGCTGCCAGTTCAAAATCGGCTCCCGGAGTTCGCATGGTAACAGCAACCGTACGCTGCGGCTCAACAAAGCGGATCTCAAGCGGTTCCTCGGTGGCAAGCTGATCAAGGCGCGACTTTCCCTGACCTTGCTCCACCACCCAAACCGTTGTTTTTGTTTTGCTGGATTTCATGTCCTGGGCTTCAGGCAGGCTCGAAGCCGATTAACCACCTCTATACTTTGACAAAATTCATGCGACTGAGGAAGGTTTTGAGGCGATCGCTCTTGGGATAAGTGAGCAATTGTCGTGCTGAACCCTCTTCTTCAACCACGCCCTGATTGAGAAACAGCACACGGTTAGCGACTTCACGGGCAAACTGCATTTCGTGGGTCACAATCACCATCGTCATGCCCTCTTCGGCGAGTTGCTGCATTACCTCCAGCACTTCGCCTACAAGTTCTGGATCAAGGGCACTGGTCGGCTCATCAAATAACATGATTTTAGGGCGCATACATAGCGCACGGGCGATCGCCACCCGTTGTTTCTGCCCACCGGATAACTGTTCGGGATAAACCTCCGCTTTGTCGAGTAAGCCTACTTTTTCCAGGTAGGTACGGGCAAGCCGTCGGCTCTCTTTTTCCGATTGACCCAACACCTTACAGGGCGCGAGGGTGAGGTTATCAATCACGGTCATATGGGGAAACAGGTTGAACTGCTGAAACACCATGCCCACGTCTGCGCGCAATTGGCGCAACTGCTTCATCGAGAGGTTGGGGTTTGACAAATCAATGCCATTAACAACTAGATGTCCCCCATTAATGGTTTCTAAGCGGTTAAAACACCGCAGCAGTGTACTCTTGCCGCATCCGGAGGGTCCAATAATCGCCACAACTTCCCCAGTATTGACATGACCACTGATGCCTTTTAAAACCTGAAGTGATCCAAAATTTTTCTCAATCTGTTCAAATGCGATCGCGGGTGTGGATATATCGGTATTCATAATCTACAGATTATTTAGAATCTTTCTTTAAAGCCTAGCTCAGCGAGTAAGTCATTCGTAGTAATTGCTAACATATTCACCAATGCTAGATAGAATCCGTTGCTACTGACTGAAGCTCTGTTAATTTATAGGATGAATTGTTGCCAACAGTAAAGCCTATACAGTCTGCCTCAGAAGGGTACTAGCCATTGTTCGGTTAATTTGCTGACGGTTTAAATCTGGCATTTCAGTTATTTGAATAGGAAGATTGTCATTGCATTTTCGATTCATTACTGAAAGATAAACAATAAAACGAACGGAGAAAAATGACCGTATGATCAGCTTCACTCGATCACGTTTTTTACGCCAACTCTTTTTAGGATTTTTAGCTTTAATTTGCGTGGTGACATTTGCGGCGTGTGGGTCGTCTACACCCGAAAGTGGAACAACGGAGGGTGCTAGCCCTGCTGCTGACGCTGCTCCACTCAAAGTTGCCCTCGATCCAACCTTTCCTCCCTTTCAATCTCAGGTGGGCGAGGGTAATTTTGAAGGATTTGATATTGATTTGATTAATGCTGTCGCCGAAGCAGCAGGCTTCACGATGGAGTTGCAAGGCTTGCCGTTTGATGGCATTATTCCTGCTTTGCAAGCAGGCACCGTAGATGCCACCATCAGCACCATGACGATTACCTCAGAACGGGCTGAAGCCGTTGACTTTTCACGCCCTTACTTCAAGGCAGGTTTGGCGATCGCTGTTCAAGAAAGCAATACCGATATCACCTCATTTGAAAACCTGTCTGGAAAGCGGGTTGCTGCTCAAATTGGAACAACGGGTGCTGAAAAAGCCGCAGAAGCTGGTCCCACTGAAGTTCGCACCTTCGATAACACGCCGTTAGCGTTGCAAGAGTTGGCGAATGGAAACGTAGATGCGGCAGTGAGCGATGCACCTGTGATTCGCTATGCCATCAAATCAGGAAATGTCCAGGGCATCAAAGTTGTGGGTGATTTACTGACTGAAGAGTTTTATGGCATCGCTACTCCCAAAGGCTCGCCCAATTTGGAAAGAATCAATGCGGGCTTGACCACCATTTTAGGTAACGGTAAGTACCAGGAGATTTACCAGAAATGGTTTGATGGAGAACCCCCTGAATTGCCAGAGGCTGCACCTCTTTAAGTAAACAGAAGTCGGAGTTTTTCGAGAACTCCGACTTCTCTATCCAAAATTCCTTTAATTGACATAGAGAAAAACCGTGTTGCGAGCCATTGAAATTATCTGGGAGGCACTGCCGAGTCTCTTGTTAGGTGCTCTTGTCACTTTACAACTTACGGCAGTCTCGATTTTTGTAGGTATGATTTTGGGGTCGCTGGTTGGCATTATTCGCCTATCCCCCACAAAGCCTTTAAGACTACTGGCAAGAGCGTATATTGATTTCTTTCGGGGCACGCCCTTGCTTGTGCAAATTTTTATGATTTACTTTGGTATACCTCCGTTATTGAGAGCCATAGGATTAACCTTGCCACTCAATCAGTGGACAGCGGCGATCGTCGCCTTGAGTTTGAATAGTGGGGCTTACATTGCCGAGATTGTGCGGGCAGGCATCCAATCGATTGAAATGGGACAGCGGGAAGCGGCTCAATCGCTAGGGTTGGGTCCAGTGGAAACGATGCAGTATGTAATTTTTCCACAGGCATTTCGTCGCATGATTCCGCCGCTTGGCAACGAGTTCATCAGCATGTTGAAGGATACAAGTCTTGTAGCGGTGATTGGCTTTGAGGAACTTTTCCGAAAAGGGCAACTGTCTGTTGCGCAAAACTTTAGCCCGTTTCAGATCTACTCAGCCGTAGCGTTTGTTTATCTGGCATTAACGCTGCTCTCGTCACAGTTTTTTGGTCTGTTAGAGCAATGGATGAATCCGGTGGAACGCTCAAAGCGACGAGCAGTTTCCCCAGTCATTTCCCCAGAAACATAAAAAAATGCCCCTCCAAAAGGAGGGGTTTTCTTTCAATTCAACAATAGGTTTAAGAGCCTGGCGAATGAATTCGCGGCTGTCAGAACGAAGTCTGCATCGGCGGACTCGGGAAGATGAAGAATTCGACGAACGACGCAGGTCGGTTTTGCTTCTATAGCTGCGGTTTTAACCGCCAAAATCCTTATCCCAAATTCACGTTAACCTAAATTCCGCCGACGGCTTGCAAGCGAGCACGAGCACGCTTTAGAGCTTGAGTCGCTTGAATTTTTTCCTGACGATTGTCACTGCTGTTAGCTCTGTTGAGACGAGCTTCCGCTTCGTTGTAAGCCGCACGAGCCGCATCCCGATCGATCGAGTCCGCTCGCTCTGCGCCGTTCACCAAAATCGTGACTTCATCGTTTTCAACTTCAGCAAAACCACCCATCAGAGCGATCGCCACCCAATCGCGGCTCGCCCGAACGCGCATCACACCTGCATCCAAAGCAGTCAACAACGGAGCGTGACCCGACAAAATACCAAGTTGCCCAGTCGTGCTAGGCAAAATGACCTCCTCTGCGGAGGAGTCCCAGACGGTTTTATCTGGAGCAATAACACGGACAGTTAATGGCATGGCTTATTTGCAAGAAAGATAGTAATTGATGTGAGGGTCAGACTGGAGATTGAGCACTTAACCTCCAGTCTCAAGCCTCCGTGCTTAACCCTTGAGTTTCTCAGCCTTGGCGATCGCTTCTTCAATGTTGCCCACGAGGTAGAATGCCTGCTCTGGCAGATCATCCAACTCACCAGACAGGATCATCTTGAAGCCTTTGATCGACTCTTCCAGCGTGACGTATTTACCAGGAGAACCCGTGAATACTTCCGCCACAAAGAAGGGTTGTGAGAGGAAACGCTCAATCTTGCGAGCACGAGCTACCACGATCCGGTCATCTTCCGACAATTCATCCAGACCCAGAATGGCGATGATGTCTTGCAGTTCCTTATAACGCTGTAGCGTTGCCTGAATCTGACGCGCTACGCTGTAGTGCTCTTCACCCACAATGGAAGGCTGCAACATGGTAGAGGTAGAACCCAGAGGATCAACCGCTGGATAAATCCCTTTCGATGCTAAACCCCGAGACAATACAGTGGTTCCATCGAGGTGAGCAAAGGTGGTTGCAGGAGCAGGGTCAGTCAAGTCGTCCGCAGGGACATAAACCGCTTGTACCGAAGTGATTGAACCCTCTGTCGTGGAGGTAATCCGCTCTTGCAAATCACCCACGTCTGTACCCAGAGTGGGCTGATATCCTACCGCAGAGGGCATCCGTCCCAACAACGCAGATACTTCAGAACCCGCTTGAACGAACCGGAAGATGTTGTCGATAAATAGCAACACGTCCTGCTTGTTCACATCGCGGAAGTATTCTGCCATCGTCAGAGCCGACAGACCCACGCGCATTCTCGCTCCAGGTGGCTCGTTCATCTGACCGTAGACCAGCGCAATCTTAGATTGGCTGGGGTCTTCTTCGTTGATCACCTTGGATTCGATCATTTCGTTGTAGAGGTCGTTTCCTTCGCGGGTGCGCTCGCCCACACCGCCAAAGACCGATACACCCCCGTGGTTGATGGCGATGTTGTTGATCAACTCCATCATGATGACGGTTTTGCCGACTCCGGCACCGCCAAATAATCCAATTTTGCCGCCACGACGATAGGGAGTCAGCAGGTCAATCACCTTAATCCCCGTTTCAAACACCGTGGGTTTTGTTTCCAGTTCAGTCAGCTTAGGAGCAGGACGGTGAATTGGCAAAGTGTCCGTCATATCCACTGGACCTTTTTCATCGACGGGCTCACCGACGACGTTGAAGATGCGACCCAGCGTAACAGGACCAACCGGAACGCTGATGGGTGCGCCTGTATCAAAGACTTCCATCCCGCGCACCAGACCATCGGTAGAACTCATGGAGACAGCCCGAACCTGGTTATCCCCTAACAGTTGCTGCACTTCGCAAGTCACAGAAACTTCTTGCCCAGCGGCGTTTGTACCTGTAACTTTGAGAGCGTTGTAGATACGTGGCAACTGACCACTAGGAAATCTAGCATCTACAACGGGACCAATGACCTGTGTAATGAAGCCGACGTTTGTTTTCTCTGCTGTAGTGACCATGCTTGCGCCTATCGTGTAATCAGCTTAAATAACCCAAACCCGTTAATTCTGAAAACAGCCTTAAGTTTTGGAATCGCCATATTTCAGATTATCACTGATTGACACTTCTTCACGTTTGCTTACGGAAAAAGCCAAAACCTAAGGTGAGTAAGGTCAATAACCCCACAATAGCACTTGGTTCAGGGACAGATACTGGGTCTGGATCGGGGGTTGGAGATGAGATGGGATCGGGGGTTGGAGACGGGATAGGGCTGGAGGTTGGGGATGGAATAGGGCTGGAGGGGGATGGAGTCACGCTAGGACTCGGTGAAGGTTCAGAACTACTCGGAGCGGGCGTGCTACTGGAGGTCGGTATTGGAGTCGGAGTCGGCGTGGGGGTGGGAGTGGGTAAGGAAGGGGGGGGTGGAGTCGGGGTGGGTGCTGGAGTGGGAGACACACGGGAGATAAAGCGTGCCCCTTTCAGGGTGATGGTATAGGGCAACAGGCGTGAGTCAACGTTACGGCGGATTTGCCAGTTAGTCAGGGGCGATCGCACCGCATCTTCCGGACCATATAATTCGCGTCGTCCGTTGGGGAAGATGTAGCCCTGTTCTGAAATCGGGTCAACATCGTACCCTGCGATGCCCAGATAATAGACTCCTGCTGTTAAAACACCACTGCCAATGCGCGGGTCAACACGAATCGTAGAGCGATTAGTGTTGGGATTATAGCGTCCCCAATCATCTGGGGAGGTGTCGTCATTAGCAAATAGACCGTAGCCATTTTCGTCAAAGAGAAATAGCTGGGTGTCTGGATACAGCGTCAATTTTTGATTGGCAGTTGTCGCCAGAAATAGCTCATCCCAGGCGATATAAATCTTGTACAGATCTGCCCGCTGATTGATACTGCCAATAATGCTATCCAGCCGAATATTTCCTAACTCAGAAGTAACATCCATTGCTGTGAGGGGGATGGCACCTGCCTCCCCAACACTATTTTCATAGAAGACAGCCGCCTGAGCCGATGTTTCAAACGGTAGATGCCAGAAGACTGTACCCGCCAGGAGGAGTAAAGAGGCTTTTAATCGAAGAGTGTTCATCGCTATACATTTTGAATCAGCTTGCAGAGCTCTGGGCGTAACACCATGTCACCAACCGCGATCGCATTGGTGGAGTTAAGGGGTCAACCCAGAAAAAATTCAATGAATGTAAATGCCGATTCGCGTTCTATCCAAACTGGATAAACGCCATCCCCGATGGTAGGGAAATACCGAGGATTTAGAACAACCGATTAGTGCCGATGCTCAACAAGGGAGGGAACTGAGCTTGATGAAAGAAGTCAAGCGATTACAGTTAAGAGGATGTTGCGTTTGGGAACTGGCTTTGTTCGACGAGCCTAACTCGACCGAGGTTAGTTTAGATGCGTTTAACGAGGATGCGTTTAACTAAATAGTTGATTGAGTGCCAGTTAGAAGCAAGCAAGCCACTACTGTATCGGCTAACTTCTAATATTTCAAGCTGGATCTACAAAACGGTGTGCCAGGAAAATCAAACTCGCTAGGCTAGACCCTTGAGTTAGCCTGCGTTCGGGATAAGGATTTTGAGGGCTTCAACCGCAGTTACAGGAGCGAAACCGACCTGCGTCGGTTCAGCAACCTTTTGCTTTACAGAAGTCTGCGAGGCAGACCTGGCTCCAGTAGGGTTCGACTGAGCTTACGCCGAAATCTGCAAATTGATTTGCCAGTGCTTAACCCGAATGACGTTTAGTTAAAGTCTAGAGAGTCAAGTCTTAATTACTTACCACCCATAGTAGGATTCCCATTCCCAAAGTTCATCAAGTTTTGATTTGGGTCTGTGAAGTTACTGTGAAGTATTGCAGGGCGCAGATGGGTCTGCTCAACTCACCCATACAGTTTGCAAATTTATTCAAAAACATAAATTAAATAACGCGAATTCGGGGTAAGGATTTCGGCGGTTTTAACCGCCGCTATGGGAGCAAAACCGACCTGCGTCGGTTCGTCAAGTCCTGCATTTTCCGGAGTCTGCGTCGGCGGACTTCGCTCTGATAGCGTTCCACTGAGCTCACGCCGAAGTCTGCGATTTCAATCGCCAAGCATCCAAGATTTGTCAGGCAGTCGGCCCTAATGCTGGGAAAGCTTCCTGACTCGCCTCCGCCCTATCAAATGTGGCTACGGCTGTAACATAGGCAAATTCCGTGCTGTACGGGTTTGGCATTGCCAAACCCCTCCACAAAAACTGCGTTTTATTTAATTCATAATCCTAAATCCACGATCCTGAGCAGAGCCGTGCTGGTCAGACTAGCGATCGCCCCCAGTTGATTTCTGCTTGAATAGCCGACTACCCAACACGAGTGCTAGCAAACCAGCTACAGCCGAAGGTTCTGGTACTGATACGGGTTCCGAGGGTTCGGGAGTTGGACTGGGAGAAGGAGTCACTGATGGCTCGGGCGTTGGCTGTTCCGTAGTTATCGTTGGGCTGGGAGATGGAACTGGAGCGGGTGTTGGTGTTAGAGATGGAGCCGGGGTAACACTCGGAGCCGGGGTTGGGCTAGGGCTAGGGCTAGGACTGGGAAGGGGAGGTGTGAGAGCAGGTTGGTTGGGGATGGGCGATCGCGCTGGTACATAGCGAGCACCATTCAGAGCAATCGTGTAAGTCCGCATTGGCAGCAATCGACTGGTAGCCGGTCCCTGCCAACCTGTCAGGGGTGCCTTAGCAGCATCCTCGGCTGTAAACAAGCCCCGTCGTGCATTGGGGAAGATGTATTGGTTAAATCCCCGCGTTGGATCTAAGCCGTAGCTGGAAATCCCTAAGTAGTAGATTCCGGAGTAGGGGAGTTGCCCTGCTCCTGCACGAATTGTGGAGCGACTGGAATTGGGATTATATCGGCTGCGATCGCTGGGTGAAGTGTCATCGTTGGCGAGTAGACCATAGCCATTTTCATCAAATAGAAAGAGCTGAGTGTCGAGATCCAGGGGGTTATTCCGATGCTCAGTAGTGGCTAAAAAATCTTGACTATTATCAATAAAAATCTGATACAGATCAGCCTGGTTGCCAAGGATACCATGAATGCCTACGAGTGGAGTGTCACCCGACATCGTGTTAACTTTCATCGCACTCCAAAGCAGGGAACCTGCGTCTCCTTTGTCACTCTCGTGAAACATAGCTGCACGAGCTGGGGCTTGCCAACCCGGTATAAAACAGCTTGCGCTGGTGATAGTGAGTGTCAGGATTCCTAACTTAAATAAGGTATTCATGGCTAAGCATTCTAGAGAAATAGTGACGACAGAGTTAGCGATCGCACAAAAGGCTGACGCTCTGAAATAGAAGAATGGAGGTGATATGAATGATTGGATGAGTGCCTATTTCGGGGGGTTAGGGGAAAGTCTTCTACTGAGAGTTGGCTTTAACGAGAGAGCGAAGCATCTCAATGTAGAAACCGAATAATGTTTAATTTGGCTTATAGAATCAGTCAGCTAGCACCAAGCATTGAGTACCGAGCGTTCAACCATCAATACGAAGCTCTGTAGCACCTAAAACTGATAGGAAACATTAGGACAATTCAGTAGAAACCCTCGGCTAAGATTTAGTTAATTGGACAATTTGAATACTCATCTATTAGTAATAATACGGTTTCAACTTGTACTTCAAATAAACTTTCTATCGCTATCCTATAAATTTCTGGTTAAGAATACAGAAGCCATCATCCCGGCGAATCACCAGGAATGGTATAAAAGAAATTTTATTTATATAGGATAAATCGTAAATATACGAACTCCAAGTATTCCTACCGAAACGACTAATGAATTGCGGGCAGTTTCAAGGTTCGTTGATTCGTTGTTCTCTCTATACGTGTTTCTCTCATCAAGGTTTTCTCACCGACCGTTAGGATCTGGATAACCAGTCCTCCGATAGCAACCGAGGGGTTGGTTAGGATGGGGTGCAGGGGTGAAACCCCTGGCTGATGGCGCAGCCCCCACACCCCCTTGCATTAACTGTCTCGATAGTTGCTATATCTGCCCCATAGATGGATCAGGATGAAATCTATAATTAAGTGGAGATGGGATAAGGAATCTTCATCTGAAGCTCATTCATCTCACCCATTTCAACACCAACCTGTAACCATCACCCGTACTGTCAACATGGCCCACTCGTCTCGTCGTTATCACATCACTACATTTGGCTGCCAGATGAACAAAGCTGACTCTGAGCGGATGGCAGGCATCCTAGAAGGGATGGGGTTTGAGTGGTCAGAGGCTCCTGATGATGCCGACCTGATTTTGTACAACACCTGCACCATTCGCGATAACGCCGAGCAAAAGGTCTACTCCTACCTGGGGCGACAGGCAAAGCGGAAACACGAGCAACCCAACTTGACCCTCATTGTTGCGGGCTGTGTGGCACAGCAAGAAGGGGAAGCGTTGTTGCGGCGTGTGCCAGAAATCGACCTGGTTATGGGTCCACAACACGCCAACCGTTTGCAGGATCTCTTAGAGCAGGTGTTTAATGGCAATCAAATCGTTGCGACCGAGCCAGTCCATATTTTTGAGGACATTACCAAACCACGTCGGGATAGTCAGGTAACAGCCTGGGTCAACGTGATTTATGGCTGCAATGAGCGGTGTACCTATTGCGTCGTTCCCAATGTGCGGGGTGTGGAACAGTCGCGCACACCAGAGGCGATTCGCGCCGAGATGGAGGAATTGGGAAGGCAGGGCTACAAAGAAATTACCCTATTGGGGCAAAACATTGATGCCTACGGTCGCGATCTTCCGGGCGTTACCGCTGAGGGACGGCACCAGCACACACTAACGGATTTGCTCTACTTTGTGCATGACGTGCCAGGGATTGAACGAATTCGCTTTGCCACCAGCCATCCCCGTTATTTCACAGAACGGTTGATTCGTGCCTGTGCAGAGTTGCCGAAGGTTTGTGAACACTTCCACATTCCCTTTCAGTCGGGTGACAACACAGTGTTAAAGGCGATGAGTCGGGGCTATACCCACGAAAAATATCGCCGCATTATTGACACCATTCGTAGTTATATGCCCGACGCAGCGATCAGTGCTGATGCGATCGCGGGCTTTCCGGGTGAAACGGAGGAGCAGTTCCAAAATACCTTGAAGTTGGTGGAGGACATTGGCTTTGACCAACTCAATACGGCTGCCTATTCCCCTCGCCCTGGCACCCCGGCGGCACTGTGGGAGAACCAGCTTTCCGAAGAGGTGAAGAGCGATCGCCTGCAACGGCTCAATCATTTAGTGGCGACCAAAGCAGCCGAGCGATCGCAGCGGTATGCGGGGCGCATCGAAGAGGTGCTGGTGGAAGACCAGAACCCTAAAGACCCGACGCAGGTGATGGGGCGGACTCGGGGTAACCGCCTGACCTTCTTTGCGGGCGATATCACCACATTGAAGGGGCAGGTTGTTCCCGTCAAAATCACGGAAGTGCGGGCATTTAGCTTAACGGGGTCGGCTTTGGTTCCCGTTTGCTAGCCTCTCAGTCCTCAGCCCTCAACCCTCAGCCCTTTGCCTGATCAGAATTTGGAGACTTTAAGCAGAGCCTAGCGTAATCGGTGTGGTAGGCTAGCTGCGATGATTGTGGTGAGGCATACCCATGACAAAACTGCGAGTTGGGCTGTTGTTTGGCGGGTGCTCTGGAGAGCATGAGGTTTCGATTCGGTCGGCACAGGCGATCGCTCAGGCTCTTAGCAACCCCCAGAACAGCGATCGCTATGAACTGATGCCCATTTACATTCAAAAAGATGGATGCTGGCGACCGGGCGACCTGGCACAACAGGTGCTCGCCGCCGGTACTCCCCCTGCCACTTTAACGGCAGAATCATCACAGGCAACTGGGTCTGATCTAGCTCAAACTGAGGGACTGCAACCCCTCACCACAACTGCCGTGGAGCGATGGCAATCGCCAGCACAGGTAGCAGAAGTGGATGTCTGGTTTCCCATTTTGCATGGACCCAATGGTGAAGACGGGACGATTCAAGGGTTGCTGAAACTGATGCAAGTTCCGTTTGTTGGGGCTGGTGTGTTGGGATCAGCGATGGGCATGGATAAGCTTGCCATGAAGATGGCGTTTGCTCAGGCGGGTCTGCCACAGGTGAAGTATCAAGCGGTGAAGCGATCGCAAATCTGGTCGAATCCCTGCGTTTTTCCCAAGCTGTGTGACCAAATTGAGGCGGAGTTGGGGTATCCCTGTTTTGTTAAACCTGCCAATCTCGGCTCCTCCGTCGGCATTGCCAAAGTCCGCAATCGTGCCCAACTGGAAGCGGCATTAGACAGTGCTGCCAGTTACGATCGCCGTCTGATTGTGGAGGCAGGAGTTCCCTCTCCCCGTGAAATTGAGTGTGCGGTGTTGGGCAACGACAACCTAAAAGCCTCTGTGGTGGGCGAAATCACTTACCAAAGTGACTTCTACGACTACGAAACCAAGTACACCGAGGGACTGGCGGATCTGCTGATCCCCGCTTCGATTCCGGAGGCGATCGCTCAGCAGGTGCAGGAGATGTCAATTCGGGCGTTTGAGGCGATCGATGGCGCAGGCATTGCCAGAGTGGATTTCTTTTATGTAGAGTCCACAGGCGAGGTGTTTATCAACGAAATCAACACGATGCCAGGATTCACGGTGACCAGCATGTATCCCCGGCTCTGGGCAGCGAGTGGTATTTCTTTCGCAGAGTTGGTGCATCAATTGGTTCAGTTGGCATTAGAGCGGTAGAGAGTGGGGAATGGGGAGTAGGGAATGGCGAGTGGCGCGATTTATCGCGCCTGTAGAGGGAATGGAGAATGGGCAGTGGCGCGATTTATCGTGGCTGTGAAGAGAGTAGAGAGTGGGGAGTGGGGAGTGGGAGCGAATAGCATTCGCCTGAGTGGGATTCAATGTGTCCAGTGCAAAATTCAGGCAGTGTAAATTAGGGATTAGGGGAAATTGCCGTTGCCCCATCCAACCTCCTGCTCGTAAAACCCAAAAATCCAAAATCTAAAACCCAAAATGGTGTAAGTTGTTATGTCCCTTCAGAGCGATCGCTTGCAAACAAACTACTTGTTGGCAGACACGCTGCGCCAGCGACGCCAGCGACTTGCTGCCCTGGTGGATTTTCCGGTGATTCTCTGGTCAGGGGGGAGCAGTGCCCGCAACTATCCGGGAAATCCCTACCCGTTTCGTGCCAGCAGCCATTTCCTCTACTTTGCAGGGGTACCGCTTTACAACGCAGCCATCCGTCTGGAGCGGGGCAAGTTAGAGCTATTTATGGATGACCCAACTGCGGCTGATATTTTGTGGCATGGCGACAGTGCGCGGCGATCGCACATTGCAGTCCAGATTGGAGCCGATGCTGACTATCCTCTCTCAGAACTGAAACATCGTACTGAAGGAGCCGCTACTGTTCCAGTGCAGGATGCAGCCACTCGCTTGCAACAAGCTGAATGGCTCAATCGTGAACTCGCCCCCACGCATCAGGCAGACGGGATTGATTTAGAGTTGGCAAAGGCGATCGTCACAGTACGCCTGACCCACGATCAGGCGGCTCTGGCAGAATTGCGTAAAGCCGCTGCGGTCAGCGTTCAGGCACACAAGGCAGGCATGGCAGCGACCTCCACTGCTACTCAGGAATCAGACATCCGAGCGGCAATGGAAGGGGTGATTTTGGCGCGTAACATGACCTGCGCCTATACCAGCATTGTCACCGTTCACGGTGAGGTGTTGCACAACAACTACTATCATCATCCAGTGCGTCCGGGTGATTTGCTATTAGCCGATGTCGGGGCTGAAGCTGAGACGGGTTGGGCATCCGACATCACCCGCACCTGGGCAGTTTCTGGGCAATTTTCCTCAACGCAGCGCGACATTTACAATGTGGTGCTGGCTGCCCACGACCTGTGTATCGAGCAAGTGCAACCGGGAGTGGAATACCGCGATTTGCATTTGATGGCAGCAACGGTGATTGCCGCCGGATTGGTGGATTTAGGCATCCTCAAGGGTCATGCGGAAGATCTGGTGGCAATGGATGCCCATGCTTTATTCTTTCCACATGGGATTGGACACCTGATCGGGCTGGATGTCCACGATATGGAAGACTTTTGGGATCTGGCAGGGTATGAACCGGGCAGGACTCGCAGCGATCGCTTCGGATTAGGCTATCTGCGGCTCGATCGCCCCCTGCGCCCTGGGATGCTGTTCTCGATTGAGCCGGGGTTCTATCAAGTGCCTGCGATCTTGAATGATGGCGATCGCCGTGCTAAGTATGCTGACGTTGTAGATTGGGATCGCCTCGCTGCTTTTGCGGATGTACGGGGTATCCGGATTGAGGATGATGTGTTAGTGACGGATACGGGGCACGAGGTGTTGACGGCGGATTTGCCAACAAAACCAGAGGCGATCGAGGCGTTGGTGAAACCCTAATCTCGTGAAATGCCCTCTGGCACTCGTGGTGTGACTCGCACATCTGCCGGAGTTGCCATTGACTGTGCCCAATAGTGCCTATAGGTATAGCGACCCGTATCGCGACCCAGATAGAAATAACCCACGCCGATCTCTTGTACCTGATAGGCAAGGAGATTGCGGCGATGTCCGCTGCTGTTGATCCATCCGCGCATGGCAGAGGCGGCTGAGGTGTGTCCGGCAGCCAGGTTTTCAGCGGCTTCTGAGTAGTCGTAGTCGGCTGCTCGCATCCGATCCCAGGGGGAGGAACCATCTGCCCCCGTGTGGCTGAAGTTATCTTGCACTGCCATCGCACGGGCATAGGTTTGAGCGGCGTTGGTCAGTTGGGTATTCAATGCCAGGGGTTGCAATCCGTTCTGCACCCGGTAGGCATTGGTTTTTAGCACTACATCGTAGGTAGGGCTGATGCGATCGGTGGGGGTTGTAGTCAAGGTGAGCCGATAGACCGTGCTGCTCTCCGTTTTGGGAAACACGCGGATAAAGTAGGTGCCGCTGCCCAGCCCATCGATCGCGATCGATTCGGCGGCGTTACCCGATGCGCGTGAGCTAGCCACCACTTCCCCGACATCGACTGTGCCATCGCGATCGCGATCTTGCACAATTTCCAGATCAGCATTGGCTCTCAACGCCCTGAGATCCAACTTTAAGCTGCTGCGACCCTTGAGGCGAAACCAATAGAAATCGGCTGGGTCAGTTCCGCCGATCGCGTCTTTGCGAATGACACCCGATCGCAGTGCCCTCGACTGTTGCAGGTTGTCTGCCCCTAAATCTCGTGCCATGGCTCCAGCACCGTTGACGTTAAACAAATGGAAGAAATCTACGCTTAAAAGTCTGCTTTAGAGTCAGCTTAGCTAGACTGAGTGGATAGATTGAGTTAAAAGACGCTCCTGTGTGGGATGGGTTCCACAAGCTGGGTGGATGCCTCCCTACTTCCTAAGCTTTTTATGAAAATTCTGATTGTTGAAGACGACGCTCTGATTGCTAACGCTTTAACGGAGATTCTCTCTGACCAGACCTATGCTGTTGAGGTGGCGACGGATGGACAGACAGGGTGGGACTTGCTCGAAACCTACAGTTATGACCTGGTGCTGTTGGATGTGATGTTGCCCCAGTTAGACGGGATTAGTCTCTGTAAAAAACTGCGATCGCACCATTACACGATGCCTGTGTTGCTCTTGACCGGACGGGATAGCGGGCACGACAAAGCCGTAGGGTTAGATGCCGGGGCAGACGATTATGTGGTCAAACCCTTTGACCCTGAAGAGTTGGTAGCGCGTATTCGTGCGCTTTTACGACGGGGTAGCACAGTTGCCAATCCCATTTTGGAATGGGGCGACTTGTGCCTTGATCCCACCTTGTGTGAGGTCACCTGGCAGGGCAAACCTGTTGCCCTGACCTCTAAGGAATATGCGTTGATGGAGCTGTTTTTGCGAAATCGTCGCCGCGTGTTTAGCTGCGGCATGATTTTAGAGCATCTCTGGGCGTATGACACCATGCCGGGTGAGGAGGCAGTCCGCACCCATATCAAATGCCTCCGGCAAAAGTTTAAAGCGGCTGGAATTCCTACAGATCTGGTAGAAACGGTGTATGGCATTGGCTACAAACTCAAGGCAGAACCAGAAACGGCTCCTTTAGCGGATCTGTCTCCTGCAAACTCAAAGCAGCAAGCCAGTTCGCAGCTAACCCCTCCTGCGGAAGCACCCTACCAGCAGCATATGAAAACAGCGATCGCTGGCATTTGGGAGCGACACAAAGACCGGGTTAGTGAGCAAATTTCGGTGATTGAGCAGGCGGCGATCGCTCTGGCACACGGCAAGCCAGAACGGGAGTTGCATCAACAGGCTTACCAGGAGGCACACACGCTGGCAGGCAGTCTGGGAACCTTTGGCTTTATGCAGGGGTCGGAGTTAGCCCGGCAGATTGAAGGATTGCTCAAACCTGAGAAACGGCTCAAGCCTTCTAATATCAACACCTTGCAGAGTTTAGTAGAGCAACTGCGTCACGAGATTGATCCACCCGTTGTTTCTCCATCGGCTGCTTCAGAGTTGCCCGTGCTGTTAATCGTAGATAGGAATTCCGCTGCTACGAAAGACCTGGTTAATGCTGCTAACAGTCAGGGATGGCGAACGCTGGTCAGCCACGATTTAGCCAGTACGCGATCGCACCTGACGCAACACACACCAGCGGCGGTGCTGGTTGACCCTACCTGTCTGCCAGATACTCCAGAGCGGTTAGAGTTTCTGCAAACCTTGAGCCACTCCAAGCCAGCCATTCCGATCCTGATCTACACCACGCAGGACAGCTTGAGCGATCGCCTGCAATTTGCTCAAATGAAAGGCTGTACTTTTCTCCATAAGCCACTATCCGCGCAGACCATTCTCGATACGGTGCAACAACTGCGGCACCGCGAGACAACGATGGAGGCACGGTTAATGGCGGTGGATGATGATCCTAAAGTGCTGGCTCTGCTGCAAACATTGCTAGAACCCTGGGGATTGCATGTGACGACGCTGGATGATTCCCGTCGGTTTTGGGAGACACTGGAGCAAACGGCTCCCGATTTGCTGATTCTGGATGTCGAAATGCCTCACGTCGGTGGAATTGAGCTGTGCCAGGTGGTTCGCAATGATGCCCAGTGGGGCGGGTTGCCCATCCTGTTTTTAACGGCGCACACCGATGCCGAGATTGTGAATCGGGTGTTTGCAGCGGGTGCCGATGATTTTGTCAGTAAACCCATCGTCGGTCCAGAGTTAGTCGCCCGCATCATCAGCCGATTGGAGCGGATCAAACTGCTGCAAAACTTGCAAGCCTGCTGGCAATCTCAACGCCCAACCCTCCAATCTAATGACTTACAAATGAGGAACTCTGCATGACGGCTGACGGTAACTTAGCCCAACTCCACGAGGAGCTTACCGCCCTTCGATCTCAGGTTGATCAATTGCAGCGATCGCAGGAGTTGTTTGGGGGCATTTTAGAGAGTAGCCACGATTGTCTCGCAGCAGTTGATTTAGAGTATCGGCTAATCGCCTTTAACCAGGCATATAAGCAGGAATTTGAATCGCGCTTTAACACAAGCCTTGAACTGGGCACCAACCTGATCGACATCCTGACTCAGCAGTCCGAATCTTTGCTGGAGTGGTGGCAACGAGCACTCCAGGGGGAAGAGTTCACCGTTACACAAGAGGTTCAGGGCGATCCTGCAAAACCTGATGGAGCAAACCATCAGCCCAAATCCTACGAGATCACCTTTAGCCCAATTTGCGATCAGCACAATCAAATTATTGGCGCACTGCATCGTGCTCACGACATCAGTTTGCGGAAACAAGCAGAAGCCGCACTCAAGAAAACGCGCAATGAACTGGAAATGCGTGTAGCCGAACGAACTGCCGAGTTGGTGAATGTGAACCGCCAATTACAGGCAGAATTGGACGACCGCACGCACATTGAAACGGCACTGCGTGAATCACAAGCTCGCTTTGCAGGCATCTTAGAAATTGCCAGTGATGCCATCATTGCGGTCGATGCTCAGCAATGCATCACCTTGTTTAACCAGGGAGCAGAAAAAATCTTTGGTTACACGGCATCAGAGGCGATCGGGCAATCCCTCGACATTCTACTGCCTAGCCGATTTGCCCACGCTCACCGTCACCACGTCAGCCAGTTTGGGCAGGCTCCGCACCAGGCTCGACGTATGGGCGAACGCAGCGAGATCTATGGGCGACGCCGCGATGGCAGTGAGTTTCCAGCAGAAGCCTCGATCTCAAAACTGCAAATCGGTAATGAAATCGTTTTCACCGTGATCCTGCGCGATGTGAGCGAACGCAAGCAGGTTGAAAACGAACGCCGACAAGCGAAACAAGCCCTGGAGCGAGTTAGCCGTCAAAACGAGCTGATTCTTAACTCGGTGGGGGAAGGTTTGTGTGGATTGGATTTGCAGGGCAACATTACCTTCGCCAATCCTGCGGCGGCACGATTGTTGGGTTACCGGATTCAGGAGTTGCGATCGCAGCCGATTCACCTGATCCTGCCGCGCACCGTCACCGAAGATACCTCCTTTACCAGTTCCCGCATCTATGCCGCTTTGCAAACCGGATTGGTCTACCATGTCACCGACGAAGCATTTCAGCGGCGGGATGGCACTACTTTTCCGGTGGAATATATCAGTACCCCAATTCGAGAGCAGGGGGAGATTATTGGAGCCGTGGTGACATTTCGGGATATTAGCGATCGCCTCGTAGTGGAGCGCATGAAGGACGAATTCATCTCCGTTGTGAGTCATGAACTGCGGACGCCGCTCACCTCTATTCACGGTTCCCTGGGAATGCTGGCTAGTGGGTTGTTGCCTGCCGACTCTGACAAGGGCAAACGCCTCTTGCAAATTGCGGTGGATAGTACCAATCGTCTCGTGCGTTTGATTAACGACATTCTCGATATTGAACGCATCGAGTCGGGTAAGGTGACGATGGAGAAAGCCATTTGCAATGTCGCGGATTTGATGCGGGAGGCTGTCAATGTGGTGCAGGCGATCGCCGATAAGTTTGAGGTTAGTCTTGAAGTTGTGTCGTTGACGGCTCAAATTTGGGCAGACCCCGATCGCATCATTCAAACCCTGACCAACCTACTGAGCAACGCCATTAAATTCTCTCCTCAAGGTGGCACGGTTTGGCTCACTGCCGAGCGAACCGGGGAAGAGATCTGGATGACGGTGAAAGACCGGGGGCGAGGCATTCCCGCTGATAAGCTCGACACCATTTTTGAACGGTTTCAACAGGTGGATGCCTCTGACTCCCGGAACCACGATGGCACCGGATTGGGATTGGCAATCTGTCGCAGCATTGTCCAACAACATGCTGGACGGATTTGGGTTGAGAGTGTGTTGGGCGAAGGCAGCACTTTCTATGTTGCGTTGCCTCCTCTAGAAGAGAACGCGATCGCGGCTGATTTCACGGTTGATAGTCCTCTCGTTCTGATTTGTGATGACGACGATGCGACTCGCAATACCCTCAAACATTACCTGGAACCGCGAGGCTATCAAACCTTGATCACCCATTCTGGGAAGGATGCCATTGAACAGGCGATCGCTCATCATCCCAATGTCATCATCCTGGATCTGCTGATGCCGGGAATGAATGGATGGGATGTGATCAACACCCTCAAAGGTCGTCAGGACACCCAAAGTATCCCAATTATTATTTGCAGTGTCTCCTCCCCTTCCCAGAGCAACTATCCCTCGCAAGGGTTTATCAGTTGGGTTAGCAAACCGATTGATGAGGTGTCGCTATTTCAATCGCTGCGACAGGCGTTGATGAAAGGGAATAGGGAATAGGGTGTAGAGACGCGATTGATCGCGTCTGATAAGGGGAATGGGGTGTAGAGACGCGATTTACGTCTGATAAAAGGAATAGGGTGTAGAGGCGCGATTTACGTCTGATAAAGGGAATAGGGTGTAGAGGCGCGATTGATCGCGTCTGATAAAGGGAATGGGTGTGGAAAACAGGCAGATGGTGAAATGGATTGATCAGTCGTGATTTGAGCCGTTAAAATTGCCTCAATCTTTATTAACGTCAGTTCGGTTTAAGCCCCTGGCGAATGAATTCGCGGCTACCGGAGCCAAGTCTGCCTTGCAGACTACCGAAAATTAGGGGTTAGACGAACCGACGCAGGTCGGCTTTGTCCCTATAACGGTGGTTTTAACCGCCAAAATCCTGATCCCGAATTCACGTTTTATTTAGTAGAGACTGTCGCTAGAGATCTAAGGGGGCAACCACGCCCCAGTCCTGATTCTCCACTCCCCGCCTATGTCTGCTAAACGTATTTTGGTTGTTGACAATGAAGCCTACATCCGCGAAGTTGCTCAGATTTGTTTAGAGACAACCGCTGGATGGGAGGTTTTGACGGCTAACTCTGGGCAAGAAGGGATTGCGATCGCCCAAACGGATCAACCTGACGCCATTTTGCTGGACGTGATGATGCCCGATATGGATGGGTTGACCACGTTTCAGCATTTGCAGGCAAACGCAGCTACGCAAAAGATTCCAGTGATTTTGTTGACCGCTAAAGTGCAAGCCTCCGATCGCCAGCGATATGGTGAATTGGGCGTGACTGGGGCGATCGCCAAGCCCTTTGATCCGCTGCAACTGGCTCAGCAGGTTGCGACGACTTTGGGTTGGACCTTGACTTGAAAATTGCCTATAGCCATATCTGCCCCGCCTTGACCGTCAAAATCTGCGAAGACTTCAGCCATTGAGCATCAAACGACCCCAGGTGTGTCGTTGTAATCAGCGTTTGAAATCGCTCCTGAATCGTATCGAGGAGTTTGTTTTGACGATTCAAATCCAGTTCCGCCAACACATCATCCAGCAACAACAGCGGCGGTTCGCCGACAACCGTTTCAATCAGCTTTAACTCCGCCAACTTTAATGCCAGCACAAGCGTCCGTTGTTGCCCTTGAGAGCCATACTGACGTGCCGGAGTTTGGTTGATGGTGAATTCAATCTCATCGCGATGTGGACCGACAAGCGATGTCCCCTGATGTTTCTCAGCGATCGCCCGTTGTTGAATCTTCTCCAAAAACGCCTGCTGAATGGCGGTGGGTTCATCGTCAGTCAGGGTCACATTCGGGATGTAGCGTACGTCCAAAATCTCCTGGCTATTGCTGATCGCTTGATGCCAGGTTTGGGCGATCGGGGCTAATCGTTGCAAGGCTCTGGCTCGTCGCCGCATTACACGAGTTCCGGCGATCGCCAACTGAGCATCCCAGACGGCTAATTGGCTGAGGTCAGTTGATGCAGCCTCTTCACTCAGATCAACCGTTTGTCCAAGCTGCCGCTGTCGCAACAGAGCGTTGCGCTGCCGCAAAATCATGTTGTACTGATGCAGGATTGAGGCATAGACAGGCTCCAGTTGAGTCAACACGCTGTCGAGCCAGTCGCGCCGTTGTCCGGGTCCACTGCGAACCAACTCCAGATCAAGACTGGAAAACTGCACCGCATTCATCACCCCCAAGAAATCCAGTTGGCGTTTGAGGGATTGTTCATTCAGGGCAACCGTGCGTCGTCCTTGAGTCCGCAAAGTCAACGCCAAGTCCACACTGCCGAGACTGCGTTCTAACGTGGCGTTGACCTGGGCGATCGCTCTGCCATCCAGGACGAGTTCGCGATCGCGTGTAGCCCGGTGCGATCGCAACGTCGCCAGCAACTCTACTGCTTCCAATAAATTGGACTTGCCCTGAGCATTCTCCCCAACCAGGATGGTCTTAGGAGCCACAAACTCCACCCGCTGATCCTGATAATTGCGGAACTGGCGAAGGTGGAGCGAGTGGAGAAACATGAGGCAAGGGAGGCGATGCTTTTAGCGTCGATTACGGAAAAACCAGCGGATAAAGAGTTTTTCCAGTTCAATCCAGAGGAACATCAAGAAACTGGCACCAATGCAAATCCACAACTCGGTTGCACTCAGCCAATGAGTTCCAAAGAAGTTACGGAGTGGCTCAACGTAAACCAGTAGCAATTGCAGCACCGTTGTCAAAGCGACCGCCGCAAAAACATAGGGATTGGAGAAGGGATTTATCTCGACGGTGAGCTGAGTATTAGAGCGAATTGCCATTGCGTGCCCCATTTGTGCCAGACACAACGTGGTGAATACCATAGTCTTCCACCGTTCTGGGTCACCCACATCTGACGCAACATTGGTTGTGTAGTTGTAAGACCAGACCATCAGGGCGATCGCAATAATCCCCAGGACAATCCCAATACGCACCATGTAAGAGCCTAGCCCACGGGCAAAAATGCTCTCTTTCGGATCATTCGGTGGACGTTGCATCACGTTTGGTTCGGCAGGCTCGACTGCCAATGCCAACGCAGGTAAACCATCCGTTACCAGGTTCATCCACAGAATTTGTAGGGGCGTCAGCGGAACACCACCCCCAACGAGCAGCGGAGAGGCTGCAATGGTCAGCACTTCCCCAATATTGGAACCGAGAATGTATTTGATGAAGCGACGGATGTTGGTGTAAACGACCCGACCTTCTTCCGTGGCAGCAACAATGGTCGCAAAGTTGTCATCCAACAACACCATGTCACTGGCTTCCTTACTCACGTCGGTGCCCGTAATTCCCATGGCAATGCCGATGTCTGCCTGTTTCAAAGCTGGAGCATCGTTGACCCCGTCTCCGGTCATCGCTACGATTCTGCCGCGTCGTTGCAGAGCTTGCACAATTCGCAGCTTGTGTTCGGGTGCAACCCGTGCGTAGATACCGACTTGCTCAACTTGCTGTTCCATTTCTTCTGGGCTCAGCTTTTCCAGGTCACGACCTGTCAAGACGCGATCGCCCGGTTTAGAGATACCCAAATCTTCTGCGATCGCCTGAGCCGTCAGTTGGTGATCTCCCGTAATCATTACTGGGCGAATTCCGGCAGTCCGACAACGGGCAACCGCATCTCGCACTTCAGGACGGGGCGCATCCAGCATATCCACCAGACCCAGCCAGATCAGGTCACATTCCGTCGCTTCGTCAGAGCCTTCTGGCGGCAAAACGTCTAATGGCTTATAGGCAAACCCCAAAACCCGCAGTCCTTTTCCAGCAAGCTGGTTATTTTTCTCTAAAATCGCATCCCGTTGTCCCTGGGTTAGGGACTCTGTGCGATCGCCTATTTGGATAGCTTGACACCGTTCCAGAACAATTTCGGGTGAGCCTTTGGTAAACATCAGATAAGGCGAACCTGCTTGAGCAACAGGAATCAACCCCTTCACGACGTCTTGACCCACGTCACCCGAATTCACCATGACACTCATCCGTTTCCGTTCTGATGAGAAGGGAAACTCTGCCACACGGGGTAACTTGTGGTCATAGTTATTGCGGTCGATTCCGGCTTTACCTGCCACGACAAGCAGTGCGCCTTCGGTGGGGTCACCCAAAATCATCCACTGACCATTTTCTTTTTGCAAAATCGAGTCATTACAGAGCGCACAGGCTGCCAGCAGTGACTTGAGTTCAGGTAAATCCTGGGGTTGAGCCTGTTGATCATGGATAAAAAACTGCCCTTCGGGAATGTAGCCCTCACCTGTGACTCGCAGCGATTGGGATGGAGGGTGAATCGACTGCACCACCATCTTGTTTTGCGTCAGCGTTCCCGTTTTATCAGAACAAATGGTTGTTACAGAACCCAACGTCTCCACCGCAGGCAACTTTCGAATCAACGCCTGCCGTCGCACCATGCGCTGAGTTCCGATCGCCAAGGTCACTGTGATAACGGCAGGCAACCCTTCAGGCACCACCGCAACCGCCATACTCAGTGACACTTCCAGCAACTCTCGAAATCTGCCTACCCCAGCCGCCAACAGACCAACGCCGACGACAACCGCGACTAGAGCTAATGCCCCTGTCACCAGCACCTTGCTCAACTGATCCATGCGCTGTTGCAAGGGAGTCGGCTCTGACTCAACCGCTTGTAACATCGTGGCAATCTTGCCGAGTTCCGTCTTCATGCCCGTGTTGGTCACGAGTACAGTGCCCCGTCCCTGCACGACCTCAGTTCCCTGAAACACCAGGTTGATGCGATCGCCCAGAGGTGTGTCTTCTGGCAACTGGAGTTGAACCTGTTTGTTCACTGCCTGCGCTTCTCCCGTCAGAGCCGCTTCCCGAATTTGCAAATTCGCAGACTCTAACAAGCGTCCATCTGCTGAGACTTGAGAACCAGCTTCCAGCAGCATGACATCTCCTGGGACGAGTTCTTTAGAGTTGACCTCCAAAATCTTGCCGTCACGGGTTACCCGAACTCTGGGGGATGCCAAATTTTTCAATGCCGCCAGAGCCTTTTCGGCACGGCTCTCCTGAACAAAACCCAACAGACCATTTAAAAACACGATGGCGAGAATGGCGATCGTGTCTTTGAACGGAATGTCATTGGCTTTAACGGTTCCGGCTCGTAAGTCCAACAAGTCCATAATGCCTGAGATGATCGCCACCGCAATCAACATCAGCAACATGATGTTTTTGAACTGATCCAGCAGAATCATCCAAGTCGTGCGCCCACCCGATTCTTCCAACTCGTTGGGACCATATTGTTGCAGTCGCTCTGTGATCTGTTGATTGGTTAAGCCCAACTCGCGATCGCTCTGAAGCTGTTCAACCGCTTTGTCGGGTGCCAGCGTATGCCAGGTCGGTGAAGTGTTTTGAGAAGAAACAGCAGTCATGAATTTAGGGAGAACGTAAGGTAGACCAAAGGACTTGGAAGTTTAAGGATGTGCTTTATAGAGGTTTAAAGATGTGCTTTGTAAATGCAGTGCCTCAAGATCATAGAGCGAAAACTTGACTCATGGACACTATCTGAATTGATGAATTGAGTAAATCACAACATGAAGTCAAATCTCTGTCTCTGACGATCATTGCAATTTATCAATAGGCTATCTGGCAATTTCATTAGGCAGGTGTACCAGAGGAAAAGCCATGACACAAAAGTGACATGACTTTCAAGTGGATGACAGCGTCGTTTCATTTGTTCTGTGCTGTTTGAAACCCCATTCCATCACTCTAAAACAGGTGAATTGCTCCTAGAAATGCCCTTGAGGAATAGCACAACCCAGGACCGTTAGCTGAGCGTTTTAATACAGGTAGATAAAATTTGGATTTGGTGATGCGCATGCGTGAATAGTGCTCATGGGCGAAGTTGAATCGATACAACCTGCGCCTCATCCACCGTTCTCTCACCATCTTAAACGCGGCTCATCAGGAAATGGGTAATTTCTCGCAATTTCCTCGCTGAAATATAATAGAAATATAAAAACTGTAGCTTTTAATACATTTTCCTGGGCACCATAGAAGAATAACCGGGGATCACTAACCCTCTTCACATTACGATCGCACCCGGTCTAGAGGAGAAGAACTATGTCCTATTCATTGTTGTCTGATGCCAATCAACGCCTGGAGAAAGCTCTGCGCTACGTGTCCTTATCAGATGATGTGACTGAACGATTGCGCTATCCCAAAGCGAGCTTGAGCGTTTCCATTCCTGTACGCATGGATGATGGGTCGTTAAGAGTGTTTCAAGGGTATCGGGTGCGATATGACGATAGCCGGGGACCAACGAAAGGGGGCGTGCGGTTTCATCCCCATGTAACCCTGGACGAAGTGCAATCTCTGGCTTTCTGGATGACATTTAAATGTGCTGTTCTCAACTTGCCGTTTGGTGGCGCAAAAGGTGGCATCACACTAAACCCCAAAGAACTGTCAAAGTTTGAGTTAGAGCGGTTGAGTCGGGGATATGTGGATGCGATCGCGGACTTCATCGGACCCGACATCGATATTCCCGCACCGGATGTCTACACCAACCCCATGATCATGGGCTGGATGATGGATCAATACAGCATTATTCAGCGAAAGATTATCCCCGCTGTGGTCACAGGTAAGCCCATTAGCATGGGTGGCAGTCTGGGGCGCGAAACCGCAACCGCTATGGGTGCGTTCTTTGTCATCCAAACTGCGATGACTCATTTTAGTCAGTCCCCTGCTCAAACGACGGTCGCAATCCAGGGGTTTGGTAATGCCGGAGCCGTCCTCGCTGAGTTAATGTTTAGGGCAGGCTATCAAGTTGTTGCGGTGAGTGATTCTCAGGGGGGTGTGTATGCCAAACAAGGGCTAGACATTCCCAGTATTCGCCGCCTCAAAGATTCTAGCCGGGGTATCAGAGCAGTCTACTGTGAAGGTAGCGTTTGCAGCACAGTGGAACATGCCTCGATTACCAATGAAGAATTGCTGGAACTGGACGTAGATATCTTGATTCCTGCGGCTCTGGAGAATCAAATTACCGCTGAGAATGCCGATAAGATTCGAGCAAGGTACGTGTTTGAGGTTGCCAACGGACCCACGAACTCTGCTGCCGACGCGATCTTAGAAGCGAAAGGCATTCATGTCTTTCCTGATATTTTGGTCAACGCAGGTGGAGTCACTGTAAGCTATTACGAATGGGTACAAAACCGGAGTGGTTTCTATTGGTCATTGGATGAGGTCAACCGTCGCTTGGAGCAGAGCATGACCGCTGAGACTGAAAAGATTTGGGCGATCGCTCAAGAACTCTCCGTATCCCTCCGCACGGCTGCCTATGTCCATGCCCTCAACCGCCTAGGTGATGCGATTCAGGCAAAAGGCACTCAGGATTATTATGTGAGCTAAGAGGGAGTAGGGAATGGGGAATGGGTAGAGGCACGATTTATCGTGTCTGTTAGTTAGGAGAGTAGGGAATGGAGAGTAGGGGATTAGGAATTAATGACCTCCTCTACCCCTCTGCCCTACTTCTCCTCTATGCTCTATCCGTTACCTTATTACCCGTTTTTCTCTTGCTCATTGTTTATCCCTTAGCCTTACTTCCCTCTTCTCTCTTCTTTTTTCCTTTTTCTCTCTCGCCTGATACCCTCATACTGTGGTCTTTCAAGAATTTTGGTGTGCAACATGGTGCAGAATCCTGCTGTCAATGTGGTTTCAGGCTCTAACTCTGAGTCTCCGGTAATCGACATTCAGCTTTTAGTTGTAGATATTGATGGCACGATCGCCGGAGAGTCAAACGAGATTCGTCCCGCTGTGATAGAAGCTATTCATGCTGTACAAGCAAAGGGCATTCCAGTCGCGATCGCCACCGGACGAATGTATCGCTCTGCTCTGCGATTTTATGAGGCGGTTGGCTCTAAATTGCCCCTCATGAGCTATCAAGGCGCATTGATCAAAGACCCTACCACTGGGCAATTACATCGTCATTGGGCTATCTCGAAACCCTATGCCCTCCAGTTGATTGACCACTTTGAGCAACCCGAAATGCGCTCTGAGTTGTCAATTCACTTATATATCAATGATCAGTTATATGTTCGTGAAATTACCCCTGAAACGGAGCTATATGCTGAGCGATCGCAGGTAGAAGCGATCGCCGTTGGAGATCTGCGTCAGGCACTCGACCATGAACCGACCAAGATTTTGGCACTGAGCCACAATACCGATCTGGTCGATCACCTGCTGACATCACTTCGGCAACGCTACACGCCTGCCGAGTTGTATTTCACCAAATCCGTAGCAACTTTTTTTGAAGCGACCAATCCCCTGGTTAATAAGGGAACGGCAGTTCGCTATCTAGCAGAAGAGATGTTGGGGCTTCAGCCACACAACGTAATGACGATTGGCGATAACTTTAACGATGTAGAAATGCTGGAGTACGCCGGAATTGGAGTCGCTATGGGCAATGCCCCTACCGATGTACAGGCGATCGCTCAATGGATTGCTCCCAGTGTTGAAGCGGATGGAGTAGCCGTTGCGATCGAAAAGTTCTTGCTGTAACAACACCTAAGATAGACTTAAAGGTGATTTTGAGGCCCAATTCAGTTGCGCGTCTCAATCACAACCAAATTCTAAAAATCTAGAAATCAGAAAGGGCACCGACGACTGACCGTGTTTCGTCTCGATGCCCTTGCTGGTTCGCTCCTCACACTAGCAACAATTTAGCAGACTCATTCAAGTTTGTCATCTACTTGAAGAAAATCTAACCAGTGCTATCTAAGTTGAGACGGAGCGAGGGTGGAGGAGGTTCCCTGACTAGATTCACGCTTTTACGAATCACTCAAGATGGTCATAGCAATCCCAAATGGGGTGCGCCTCTTACAAACCGCTTATCTTACAACTCATTAGAACTGCTATAGCAACTGTCGAAACAGTTAATGCAAGGGAGTGTGGGGGCGCGCCCCCAGTCAGGGGTAGAACCCCTGCACCCCGTCCTAACCAACCCTTCGGTTGATATATATTCCTCTTCTGCCTTCTCTTCGTAAACAAATCTCATACAGACCTCGTTTCCAGACTCCTACTTGGAAATGGAGTGATGGAGGCTCTGCCTCCATGAGTAGATTCCTAGCTAGAAGCTAGAAGGCTTTCGGGAAAATACTCTCCATCCCATCCAGAGTGATTAAAGAGGGTTAAAGCGAACAAGGTGCTATGACCTCCAGTCCCTCTTGCAGCAATACCCGAAGCAACATCTGGGTCAATGCCACTAAGCCCAAACGTGCTTGGGTTAATTCCAGGTTGACCCTTGAGGTTTCTCCCCAGATGCGACAGGTGGCATAAAACGTTTGAAATGCCAAACTCAACTCCTGAGCTAACTTGCAGATCATCTGCTGATTCAGATTGGGATGACTGAGACTAACATCGTTGAGATTGACATTTGGGTTAATAGCGTCGATTACTCTATCTGCCAATACCATGTCTGCCAGACAATCTAGCGTGGTCACACATTGCGTTATCAAACGCTGTTCTGCCGGATGGTGCAATCGTAGGCGATGTTCTATGTCAAGCCAAGGAAAAGGGTTAGGTGTTGTGATTTGGGGTGCAGTTGCTCCGAAGTCGATTGACTCGTTTTTTAATGCAACAAATCCCTCTTGGTGTGCTAAATACAACAATGAACAACAACGAGCGTGGGTATACTGAATTATAAAAGAGTTCGTAAAATTACCGAACGATGAGTCGTCACTCGTGTGATCCTGAGCTAAGGTAGGGCAATCGCTTTCAGTGACTGAATCAAGCAATTGCTGCACCCAAAAAGCCGTACCAACTTCATTCAGTTGTAAGTAAATCCAACCAGACTCATTCACATTAACTGTAAAATTTTCCCAAACTCTCTCTAAAGGTAGGTGATAATTACACTGATTCGGGTTCTTATCGAGATTGGCTATTCTTGTTTTAATTTCGTAGGCTAATGCCGTTATCGGTATTCCAAGCGACTTGGATAGCTTAGGGGCGATCGCAGATACATATTTAATGCGGTTTCCAGGTTTGACTAATTGAATAGGAATCACCTGAAGCGATAAATTAATTGTTTGTACTAAAGCATTCAATCCCTGATTCGTCTTCCCATCCTTCAACAAATCATTAATCAGTAACAAAATTGACTTCTGTAACTTTTGCAGTAAAAGAGAACGAAGGGCCAACGGTAGGATGATGGGTAAGATTGAATTCACAGGAAAACCGCACCTGCGGACAGAAACTTTGTAGTTTAAATATTGCCTGTTCTGTCAGATTTCAGATAAATTTCGTAGCCAATACGAAACTTTATGAGAAGAAAATGAATCATACTTTTTGAAACGTAAACTTAACTCGTGTTTATCCTTATTCGTGTTGTGTAGCTTTAATCTAGCTCTCCTCGGCTAATTACTGAGTTTCGAGAGTTGAGCCAGTTACTAATAGCACGCAAATTCAGAGTTCAAGACCTCTACTGATTTTCAAAGCTCTTGCCTATGCACTCCGTATCCTCCTCCCAACCAGAAACCGCTCGTCCTTTTCTGACCTGGCAACGTATTCTTGACTGGGCACAGGAACATTATCGTTGTCGTACCTTTGGCAAGGATGAAAAAATTCCCGCTCGACCTGGATTGCTCTATCTGGTTCAACGGGGTGCTGTGCGTCTCGTTGGTGAAGCCCAGGTTAGCGCGACCACAGGGAATTCTCGCCTACCCCGAATCAACTCAGAAGAAGCATTTCTGGGGTTTGTGGGCGCAGGTCAGCCCTTTGAAATTGTGGCTCAATCACCCTTCACCTTGCAGAGTGTAGCCCATGTTGACCAAACTGCCGTTATTTGGCTCTATTGGCATGATCTGGATAACTGGCCTCACTTCCGTCGTGAAGTCTTAAACGCATTTCGCTATCAACACCAACGCAAATTATTATGGTTGAGCACGTTAGGGCAACGCCGCACGATTGATCGCCTTTTGGGATTCCTCACTTTATTAATTGAGGAGTTTGGTGAACCTTGTGATGAGGGATATTATCTGCCCTGGATCTTGACCCATGCTCAAATTGGTAGTGCGATCGGCTCTACACGAGTAACGGTCACTCGCCTAATGGGCAAATTGCGGCAACGGGGCTTGATCCGTTCCTATGGAGACAATTTGCTATGCTTGCCTGCTGAATCTTCAGCTTTACAGCAAAAGCGATCCTCCTAAATGCCTATCGGATTCGCACAAATCCGGCTTCACTCAGTAATTGCTGTCCCTGATCGGTAAGCAACAGGTTGGCGTATGCTTCCCCTGCTTGCTGATCAGCTTGACCGTTTTGCTTCACGATGACAAAAAGTCGTCGGGTGATAGGGTATTCTCCACTTTGCAAGACTTCCGGGTTGATTTGATTGCGTTGGGCTGGGCACTGTGCCTCTGGAACGAGAGGCTGTTGATAAGGTGCAACCAGTTGGTCAATACTCCGTCCGATCGCCAATGGTTTGGTCGTACATTGACCAATGACTTCTGGTGCTGACGCATAATATAAGCCCCCCGGATTATTTGAAACCTCCCGTAATGCCTCCGTTGTAGTTCCAATCAGGCGAACTGAGTTGCCAAAGGGCTGTCCCCCCAAGATATTGTCTACAAAAAATTCCACTGTGCCGCCTGCATTCATGGGGCGTGAATAGGGCACAACGGCTAGATTGGGTCCGCCAACCTGATTCCAGTTGGTGATGCGCCCCAAATAAATGCCTTGCAACTGTTCGATGGTTAACCCTGGAATATTTAAATCGGGGTGAACGGCGATCGCAATGCCCTCAAGTGCCACTGGAATCTCTTGCAGTGTAAATCCGCGTTGTTGAGCTTCCTGGTATTCTTCGGGTCTGAGCGATCGCGATGACTGAGAAAATGCCAGTTGATTGTCGAGCAACATCCGAATGCCTGTGCTAGAGCCTGGAACACCCGTTAGTGGGTCGGTATACCGCAACCGAAAATTAGGAAATACCGTTTGAATGATTGAATCCACTTCTCCCCGAATCGGTGCCCAGCTAGTGCTGCCTCCGTAGTTAAAAACTCCTGAAGGCACATTTTGGATAGCTGCGAAACTGGCGCCGGGTTGTCCGCTAGATGTTGCCTCAGAAGTAGCTGGTGAAGCTTGTCCGGTTTGGCTTACGCTTCCAGAAGGGGTGGGAGAACCAGATTGGGTCAAATTGCCCAAATTCAATCCTGATTGGCGAGTAAACCACCAAATGCCCGCGCCGATGAGTCCAACGGTGATCAGTAACGCCAGAATCAAGACCGGGGTTTCGTTTTTCTGAGCCATTGCTTATTCCTTATCGGTTATTCCTTTTTGGGCGTTGCTGATTGAGGATATGAAATCGCGAGCAAGATGCTCGCATTCCCTTGTGATGATCCCGATAGGGTGAGCGTCTCGCTCACGTTGGGAATTTACGTATCATTTGTCATTTCAGCAACGCCCCTTTTTGCTGTAGCAACAGCACAGACCTATTGACTCCTGCTTTCAGGCATGATGCCAATTCCTCAAGGCACGGGAACGAAATCATAACCATACCCGGAGCGGGTTCCTGGTTGGATTGTGACGAGTTGCATTGGCTGATTGCGATCGCCCGATGGTAAAAATCGGATCGTTCCCGTAGCTCCCTCCACCTCAAATATGTCACTGTTGAGAGCATTTTTAATCGCCTCACGCTCTCGACCTGCTTGCATTCCTTGGATCAACACCTGCACCGCATCGTATGCCATTGCTGTGCGCCAATTCACATCGCCACCCCATAACTCTCGAGCCGTTTTGACAAACGAAGATTGGGGATTTGACAGCAACACCCAGGGCACAGCAACCACCATGCCTTCGGCTGCCGCACCGCCAACTTCTAACGTTTTGGGATTGTAAAGACTGTCGCCGCCCAACACGGCGAGCTGATTCTGGTTCTGTCCCACGACTTGCAGGGCTGGGTCTAACGTTGCAGTATTTGCCAGCATGACCAACACCTCCGCCCCCTGTTGATTGGCTTGTGCCAGGGTTGCTGCGGCATTAAAGTTGGGACTTGCCAAATCAAACTCATTTAAGACTTGTCCGCCATCTGTTGCCAGTGCCGTTGCAAATTCATTTTTAAGAGAATTACTGTAGGCACTTTCAGAGTTGAAATAAACGACAGCTCGACTACGTTGCATGGCATTGAGCATGTGGCGAGAAAGTGCCGTTGCGGTGAAGCGATCGCTCGGTACGGTGCGAAAAATGTAATCTCCCAGTTCCGAGATGGTGGTTGAGGTACTGGTGGGTGACACCATCACCAGCCCATTTGCCTGATAAACGGCTGCGGCAGCCAGTGTAGCATCACTGCCAAAATGCCCGACCACTCCTAAAACTCCACTGTTAACCAAACCTGTGGCGATTTGCTCGACCGTGTCTGGCTCGGCAGCATCATTGACAATCACGACCTTTAACAGAGTGCCTTTGATTCCTCCAACGCGGTTAATCTCGTTTTGGGCCTGAGCCACTCCCCGCAAAATCTCCAAAGATGGGTTCAACGAGTCATCAATGGGGACGACGACAGCGATCGCGGTCATATCGACACGAGAGCCGCTTCCATTTGTTGTCCACTGCAACTCTGCGCGGGCGTTGTTGAGATAAATCAACGCTTCGGGGTCGTTGGGGTTTGCCTCCAACGAGGCTTCAAAATTGGCGATCGCCTCTTCAAAGCGCATATTGGTCATCGCCTCTGCCCCAGCCTGTTTTGCAACGGATGCTCCCTCTGAGACTAAAATTCGCTGTCCACCGCTACCACGCTCTTGCACCGCAGAGTTGCCGTTTACGCCGGGTATACCTGACGAATTGCCGGGAGAATTGATGCCAACTGGGGTGCCACCTCTGGAATTGAATTGCGTCCACAACCACCAGCCACCCGCACCCAGTAGGGCAAGCGTGATCAGCAAAGAGGCAATGACAGCTGGCGTATCATTCTTTTGAGACATAGACCTTCCTAAAACAAACCGGATAGCAGCTTGTAAACCAGGCGAAAGACTAATGTGGCTGCTACGGCTACCAATCCGGCTAAGACCGATATAAGCAACAGGGTTCTAATTGGGTTGCCGATCGCCTGCAAAATCCAAAAATCTCGCAACGGTGGTAAGAGGATGATAATCCCGACTGTCAGCACCGCAAGAATCAGCAAATCAACCTTCTCGATCACATGATTCCACTGAGCCAGTACTAACACGCCCAGCAACAGTAGCCAAAAGCCAGCACTGAGGAACGTGGTGCCCAAAAGGCTAATCAGGGCGATCGCTAATAGGCTACCTTCAAATCCTGTAAATGCCGCCCCAACGATACTTTCCATGAGAGAAAAGCCCCGCTTTGGAGCCGCCAATGGAGCTGGAGTTGCTGCTTGAATTGGAGCCGCAGGCGGTGGAGGAGCCGCAACTGGGGGTGCGGGAGGAGCAGTCTTAATCGCCGGAGCCTGTACTGGACGTTTTGGTAGCCGTGCTGGTGTTGAGCTGGGTGGAGGGGGGGCTGCCATCACCGGATTGGACACGGCTGCTGGATTGGGGGGAGGCTGGGCTGGGCGTGGGGGTAATCCAGGTGGAGCCGCCGCAGATCCCTGCAACGCTTCTAAGACCTCCTCTGCTGATTGGAACCGTTGACTGGGAGTTGCCAACAACATGCGGTCGAGCACTGTTTTCAGGCGATCGCTCACCCGCCCATAAGAACTCCAATTCCACCCATTACTATAGGGGTCATACAATTCATTGGGTTGCTTCCCAGTCAACAACGTAATGCACGTTACCCCCAGGGCATAGAGATCCGTCGCTGGGTAGACAACATTTCCCGCCATTTGCTCTGGTGGCGCAAATCCCATCGAATAAATTCCCGTCGAGGCTTTTCCGGCTTCTGCCGCTGATGCCTGGGTGACTTGCTTAACTGCCCCAAAGTCCAACAGATAGAGGCGTCCATCGCGTCGCCGCATAATATTGGATGGTTTGATGTCCCGGTGAATTGAGCCGTGTTCGTGGACAAACTGCAACACTTTCAGAATTTCTATCAGGACTTCCCGAATAGCTGCTTCAGAAAATGGCCCGTTTTGCGCTAGTTCCTCTTCGAGATTCTGCCCATCAATAAATTCCTGGACTAAATAAAAGAAACGGTCAGCCTGACCACCTGAACTCCTGGGTACATCTAACTCAAAAAACGCGAGTAGATCAGGAATCTGGGGATGGGTGTTTCCCAACTCCTCCAGAACGGCTCCCTCTCGTTCAAATAGATTTTGGGCAACCTGTAACTGGGTTGGGGTGAGATCACCAGAGGGTTGAAACTGCTTCACAACACATTGCCGCATGGCAGGAGTGTAGCGATCGCGTGCCAAAAATGCAGCCCCAAACCCCCCTTTGCCCAAGAGTCTCTGGGTAATGTAACGCCCCACCAGGATCAGCGGCATACCACAACCCATGCAATACTTCTGCTGTACCGTCTTTAAGGTGGCACTATTGTCCAAATCGGCAAAGTAGTTAACAGGTCTGGGGCAGCCTGGACGAGTGCAATAAACTTCCATAAACGAGGAACGATAAGCAGTTCATGATGTTACTTATACAACGGCTTCCAATGCATACAGTGGCTTTCAGTGCATAAATTCAGCCATGCTTCAACCTCTAAAGTACCAATTTCACCGCTCCTCCCAGCAAAGCAACCGTTAAATTTCCAAATTGAACCGTATTCACACCACATCTACAACGACAAAGGCTCTGTTGGCTCAGCAGAATGCCGTTCCTCAGCCACATCCAGTTGTAAAGGTTTATGGGTTGAAAATTGCGGCAAAATCTCATCCATAAAGGCAGAGGCGGCTTTTGAGCGATAGCGGTTGGGGTTGATGATAACTGACAACATGCGATTGACAACGACACCATCAATCTTGGCACGGTGCAACACCCCCATCTGCAATTCTTTTTCGATCGCCGAAATCGACACAAACGCAGCACCCAATCCTGCCTGGACTGCGTTCTTAATTGCTTCAATAGAGTTCAACTCCATCTCAATCTTTAACCGTCGTGTTTCAATCCCACAGCGACTCAAAACCTGATCAATCACCTTACGGATCGTGGACTGTGAATCCAGCGCGATGAATTGCAGTTTGTAAAGATCATCTTTTTGCACCGTATTAATTCGGGCGAGTGAATGCAAAACGGGCAAAATGAGTGCGAGTTCGTCTTCCGCGTAGGGAATAATTTCTAAAGAGTCTTGTAATTCAGGAGGAATTTCACCACCAATAATGGCTAAATCAATTTGTCCATTTGCCACGCTCCAAGCCGTACGGCGGGTTGAATGGACGTGAAGCTGCACTGCTACATCGGGATAATGTTGCCGAAATAGCCCGATCATTCGAGGTAGCAGGTAAGTACCAGTAGTCTGACTGGCACCGATAATCAGGGTACCGCCTTGAAGATTTTGTAAGTCTTCAATCGCTCGACAGGTTTCTTCACATAATGTAAGAATTCGGTCGCCATAACTCAGCAGTAAGTGCCCCGCCTCAGTCAACTGTGCTCGCCGACCCCCTCGATCAAACAACGGAACATCCAGTTGTCGCTCCAGATTTTGTACTTGGAGACTAACGGCAGGTTGGGAAACATAGAGGCTATCAGCAGCACGCTTAAAACTTCCCTCGGCGGCGATCGCCTTGAGAATCCGTAACTGATCAAGAGTAAAAGGAAGATCAGACATGAGTGCTAAACCTGAGAAACAGAAAAACCCTAAGGTTTCAATTCATTAAGAAACAATCCGGGACGGGCAAGGAATTCTTGAAAAAACTAGAAAGGTCAGGTTTCCAGAGTAGCGGCTTGAAAGAATTGTGAAGTCTTACACCCCTTGATTCTCCTAATTCCGTTCTGTTAGCCAAGCCCATTGACTCAACACAACACGAATAGAATTTAAGTAAATTGAACTACGGAGAATCATAATCAATCAATGGATTCTAGGTCGATGGAAACTTTACAACACTCAACTTGCCAACTCTGCACCGTATTTCTGGCACCCGTCTTGCTGAAGTAAGCAATTATTAGTATTAGAGCATCTTATGAAGCGGGAGGTTGTTCAGGATTTTTTGAATTTACCAGGGATTGCAGGAATTGCCCTGATGGATGGGCGATCGCGCCCCTATTTTTGTGGTGTTGACCAGGCTCTCAACTTTCAACAAAAGGAAGCATTAGCCCAAGGCATCCAGCAGGTCGTTGAAACAACCCCTGATGGGTTTGAATTTTTTGAGTTTCAGTTCACCGAGCATCAGGTTTACATCTATAAATTAGACCACGGCATCATTCTTCTTGTGCTGACCAGTAGCAATCTAATGTTCCAAACATATGCTAAAGCGATTGAGCAACTGAAAGCCGAGCTTCATGAAGATGCCAGCAACGCGATCGCTACATTTCGCTTGTTAGCCGGAAACATTACTCTATCTAATCAAGCTTACTGGAAACAGCGATCCGACGTATCGTCTTCTACCCTATCAGGTCTGTCATCCAACTCGTCCGGCACAAACACAAAAGTCTCGGTTCAAACTCAAAATGGTTCCCACAGCACTCCAATTGCGGCTACCCCTCATCCCTCCAGCCAAAACTTGACTCAGTATGTTGCATCTGCCAACCCACTGACACAACCACACGTCAATCACTCTGCTGTAGACGCTCACGTTAACTTGAAAGAGTTGCTCGTAGCTCTCAACCACCTGAGTCAATTTACAACCCAATATTTGGGAACGACTGTCATTACCAACTATTGGAAGTCAACCCGTCCAGACATTGAGTGGCTTAACAATTTTCAGATTGACCGTTCTGCCCATTTCACGTTCACCAACCCTCCCTCGGCTAATTCCACTCAGACCATCAGTTCAAAAGAACATGAGTATTTGCAGCAATGGATTTCAGCCTTTGTTGCCCGCTGCTCTAAAGTCATCCGTGATTTCCCAATCATTATTGAACAAAGAGCATTGGACGATCGCCAAAAGAATTTGTTGCTAAAAAACAACCCTTAATCTTAATCTTTCTGGAGTAATCCCCCAATGGCTAAAACTGTCAGATTAGAACCCATCGCTCAAGAAACCTCTGTCGAAACGAACGGCAATTTGTTATCTGTTCTGATTAACAAAGACCTGGATGTATTGAGAGAGTGCGGCGGACGGGGCATGTGTGCCACCTGCCATGTGTATGTGGTTGAAGGCATGGAAGGGCTTTCTCCCATTAATCGTCGCGAACAGCGCACGCTAGAAGTCATTACATCTTGTAAGACAAACTCTCGGTTAGCCTGTCAGGCACGTGTTTTAGCCAATGGTGTGGTGGTTGAGCTTCCTCCAGGGATGTACATCAACTCACTGCAAGATATTGAGGCGTTAATTGGACGGCGAGCAGACCAGAACCTCCTCCACCCCATTACTGGTCAGGTCCTCGTCGAAGAGGGCAAATTAATTACTCGCTCGGTACTCAAGCAGCTTGAAAACACGCCTACTTTCAAGGTTGGCGAATTTTTCTCGCACAGTGTTGATGCTTAGGATTGTGGATTTAATAGATCCGCAAACTGTACGGGCGGGTTTAGCAGACTAATCTCTGCCCTGCAATGGATTTGACGACACAACCCGCCCCTACGAAATATCGAACTTATTTAATTCCCATTCCTTAGATAACGTCAGTTCAACTGAAGAGCCTGGCGAATGAATTCGCGGCTACCGGAGCCAAGTCTGCCTTGTATGTTGAGAGAAGGTGGCAGACTACCGCAAATCAAGGGTTAGACGAACCGACGTAGGTCGGTTTTGTTCCTACAGCTGTGAAACTCCCGTCCGCAGGTAAAGCTCCCGCACGACCCGAATAATACGTTAATCAAGGGGCGATCGCAGAATAGGTGCGATCGCCCCTTGTTGTGTTGCCTGTTATAGCCGTAGCCACATTCAATGCGGCAGAGGCGAGTCAGGAAGCCTTCCCAGAATCCGTGTTTGAGCCATTGTCCTTGTCTTAAGCTGGCTGACCCAAGCGATAAAACCGGAAGAGTTGAGAATGAGTAGGACTGTTTGATGAATGCCTTACAAATAAGAGAGATTAAAATACGTAAATTTGAGATTAAAAAGCGTAAACTTTACGTTTTCTAAACTTGATGGGTTATTTCCGGAAAAACACCTGGACTCAAACAGGGAATTTGAAATTGCATGTAGCTTCTTAAAGAAAATTAATATTAAGGATTGTGAAGTTATGATGGAGGGCATACTATCTTCAGTTTCTCTTCACAATTCTGTCATGTTGAGCCAAGCTAACCGCCTTAGTTCCCAAATTGATGGTCGATACGCCGATGACATTGAATTGCAATTCATCAGCGAGTACATTCAATCCTTTCGTCTCAGACTACAAACCTACGAAAAACTGCAAGCTGCTGAAGCTGAAATTGTTCAGCAGGTTTACGACAAAATGCAGGTGCTCAATCCAGGTCTGTTTGCCCCTGGTAACACCGACCTCAGCAGTAAGTGGAAGCGCGATACAATCCGAACGTTGCGATATTCTGCGACTGCGATGCTGGTCAATGACCCGGAAACGTTGCAAGAGCGGTTTCTATCTTGGTTTCAAACCATCATGCGATCCTTTGGAGCGCAGCAAAGTTGTAATACGACCTACGAAATTATGCAGGAAGTTGTAAAGCAACACCTCACAACCGCTCAAGCAAACTTGTTCTGCCCAATCCTGGCACTCAACCAACGCTACTTAGGTGCCGAGGTATAGGGCAAACATTCATGAGAAGTATTGGAAGGTTGGGGGTCGCCATAGCCTCCAACCTTGCAGTGATGAACTTGAGTTTGGGATAGCCTCGTTCTGATAGCTGCGAATTGATGTGCCAGGCTGCTTAACCTGAATTGACGGTTCTTTACTAGCCTGCGAGT
Source organism: Oscillatoria sp. FACHB-1407 (assembly GCF_014697545.1). GTDB lineage: Bacteria > Cyanobacteriota > Cyanobacteriia > Elainellales > Elainellaceae > FACHB-1407. The sequence goes on from NZ_JACJSA010000003.1 coordinate 466,369, forward strand.
GATTCACCAGGCTCTTAACTCAAATCGATGTTGATTAGAAAGTCAATTCCTATTGTGTGAATTTTTTCTTAGAAGGGCTAAGACTTTTCCGGTTAATGACTTTAGTGCAAGAAAAGTTTACTGAGCCAGGACGGACTTTGATAGTGTGTCGTAAATGATTGATTTACAATCAGCGGAAGGATTGTTGATAGTCAATATTTTGACTTGATCAGGTTGCAGTGATGCAACGGTTGACTCGAAATAGTTGACTTCACCTTTCCCAACTCACCATTAATTATCAAATCAACTTTTACTCATCCTGAGACTAGTAGCCAAAGCATGGAAAAAATGGATTAGCTCCGCCAGATTTGAACCTTTGTCACAGTCTAGAGCGATCGCCCATTAACTGTTCCTCCGCAACTGCTGGATCTCGATGATGAAAGTACGGTATCTGCTAACCCACTTTATAAATGGCTCTCTGGGCAGGTCTAATGTTGCCCCTTACGTGTTAGATCCACGGATTCACAGGGAATATTCAAACTAAGGCCGTTTGTGAAGTCTAATTAAAACTCAAGTTTCAGCTTCAGTACTGCATCAATCAGTTGCATCTCCTCAATAAAATATCCTCAACTCATCTTCAAATGCCAGGTTTAGCATCGCCACAGCTTCATCAAAATTTGTAACTTTGACGTAAGCATACGTAATCTTCTTCACATAGCTCACTCCCGTCCTAAAACTGCCAATTCTTCCTATCCATTCACAATTTGTCAAGAGAGCAATATGGTGACTGCAACCCAAAACTCTATCCAACTCAAGCACCCCAAAAAACACAATCACTATGGTTTCCGTGATTTCTTCCACTTCGATGCTGACAAAGGAACCATCGTTGATTGGAACGGCGCACACAATCTCCTCACCACAGAAGATTTCATCATTGGTCTGGTAGAAGGCTTAGAAGAAGAAGTGGGGGATGCAGCTGCCGCCACCATGTATACCATTGGGTGCGAATGGGGTAAAAAAGACGCCTTCTTTTTCGAGAAGTGGTTTGAAAAAGAATTCGATCGCAACATCCGTCAAACTAACTTGCTGTTTTTGCTCGAAACCTGGTGGTGGCCCTTCACCTCTCAAGGCTGGGGACGCTGGGAAGTCGATATGGGCGATCGCAAGCAAGGGTTTATGTTTATCAACATCTTTGACTCAGCCGTGGCGCGCACGTTAGGCGATGTCGGTAAGCCCGTCTGCTTTATCTATGCTGGCTTGTTTGCTGGTTTCTTTACAGAATTGGTGAAAAAGCAGTTGGGTTGCATTGAGATTCAATGCTACTCGATGGGTGAAACCTACTGTAAGTTTTTGCTGGGTGGACAAGACCGGATTGACGCAGCTGCTTTCTGGCAAAATGAAGGCGCAACTGCCCGTGATATCGAAAAACGTCTGCGTGCCGGGGAGTTGTTGAGATGAGCACTATGACTTTGGCACATACGAACGGAAATGGTTCTGCTGCCCGCGCTGCTGCTGAAACCTGGTTGACGATGACAGCCCGTGAGTTCTTTTCAGGGATTAACTGGGAAAACAACCCTCCTGAAGTGCAAGAGCTCAAGCTCACTGCGGCACAAGAAGACGGAGCACCTGCCAATTTGTTGTTGCTGAGTGTGAGCCAGTTTTTTGCAGCAGTGAACTGGGATGGGATGGCGATCGCTCCAACGCCTGCCCCGTCCACCCCTGAGCCATCCGGAAAGGCAACCGATTTCACGCTAGAGGATTTCTCTGACCTGTTCTAGCTCACGCTATTCGCCTTCTGCCTATTCCAACTCGTGGGCACGCAACCTACCACCTTCTATTCCTTATCCAGCCATTTAGACCTATGCACCCACAAATCGAAAGTATCTTTGACGAGGCTGAGAATCGCTATCTCAAACCCGAAGAGCTGAGCACTCTGGGACAGTATGTTGATTCTCTACCGGAACGGCTCGAAACCTACCGCATTATTCGCGATCGCGAGCTCGACATCATGCAAGCTGTCGCTGATCAACTGCAAATTGAACTGCCTAACGAAAAAGTAGAAGTGCTTGAGCGGAGCATCAAAAATGCACTACTCACCTTACGCTATTGCGCGATGGGCATGTTGTTAAACGACGAAGCTCTCGTGAAGGAACGTCTGATCAGTTGGTTGAGCCAAACCATCAAGGTTTATAACACTCAAGTAGTTGACTCAACCCTTCATCGGTTATTAAACCAGCAACTCAGTCAAGTGCTCACCCCCAAACAGGTAATGCTGATCAATACCACGCTAAACTCGGCGCAAGACGCACTGTTGGGGCAGGAAACGCTGACTGCCTCTGCATTGGGGTGGTAAATCAGGGGTCATTCAACAATTCTCATCACTTCTAATCCAATCTTTATCCTGGGTTCATGCGCTATGATTTCCGTTGCTGACTTACTCACAAATAATCGCGTTCCTGGTAATTATTTTGCGACTGATGCCTATGTCCGGGGTGATCTGGAAATGGGCTTGCTCGAAAATCGTCAGGGCGATCGCCTCTTAGCCCTTCCAGAAACCTTCATTCAAGCGATCTATGCTGGCTTAGAGCAAGAAACTGGACAAGCGTCTCGGTTGGTGTTGTTTAACTGTGGTCGCTGGTGGGGTAAAAGCTTTTACACCCGCTTTGCAGAGCAGATTGGCGATTACTACGATGTGGCTATCTCTGAAATGCCCATGGTTGAGTTTCTTCAGGCTCTCCAACAGTGCTGGATCACACATGGTTGGGGAAAAATTGACCTGGATCAAACCTATCAACACTCTGGCTTTTTAGTGGTCAAGGTGTGGAATTCTCCCTTTGCAAAACTGGCTCCCCAAAAGGATCAACCCGTCTGCCACTTAGAGGCAGGGGCGTTGGCTGCTTTCTTCAGCCAGCTTTCGGGTCGAGAGCTACATTGTGTTCAAACCACCTGTGAATCGATGGGGGCAGACTGTAATCGGTTTGTTTTAGGCTTACCAAAACGGTTAGAACCCGCAGAAACCATGGTGACTAATCTCGACCATGAGAGCATCATGCAACAGCTCTGCAATTAATTAGAATTGGTAAGTGGGGCTAGACGTTAGATAACCGTTTCTGGTTACTGGTCAATAGCCAATTCCGAATGACGAATGAGCCATGACGAATGACTGTTTTATGTAGCATGACTCGTGCTCAATTGCTTAGATAGTATTACTCACTGTCGTTCATCGAGTGGAAATCTACCGTTGTTGTGTCAAGTCCACTGGGAACCGAGCTAAAACGCTCAAAATATCGCCTCTTGGGGCTGGTTGGGCAAGGGCAATTTGGGCGAGTATTCTGTGCGGCTCATCGGCGCACAGGTCGTCTGGTTGCACTCAAAAACCTGGAACATCAGCGGTTTCCAACGCACAAGTTTTTACGTGAACTCCGCATTTTGTTGAGCTTGCAGCATCCTAACATTGTGACCTGCTATGCCTTAGAGCATACCCGCACAGGTCGCTATTTGGTGATGGACTATTGTGAGGGAGGTACCCTCCGCAGTCTGATTGATGGGGATTGCCAACTCAGCGTTAATCAGGCGTTTGAACTAACGAGCGACATTTTAGCTGGGTTAGATCACGCCCATAGTCGTGGCATTGTCCATTGCGATATCAAGCCTGACAATATTCTGCTGAACGTCTTGCCGACAGGTTGGGCTGCTCGAATCTCTGATTTTGGCATTGCTCGCCTGACGCAGGATCTGGCTGGGCATGAAGGATTGGGAAATACGGGGTCACCCGCTTACATGGCTCCAGAACGCTTTTATGGGCAATACTCCCAATCCTCTGATTTGTATGCTGTGGGAGTGTTGTTGTTTGAGTTGTTGGCTGGATATCGCCCGTTTACAGGCACTCCGGCTGAACTGATGTCTGGGCATTTGAACCAACCCCTCAAACTGCCAGAGTCGATTCCGGAGGTATGGCATCCGATTCTGACGACGGCTCTGCAAAAGTTGCCTGCTCGCCGCTTTCGGTCTGCGTCTGATATGTTGGTTGCGCTGCGAACGGTGGGAGCGATCGCCGGATATAGCACCTGGAGCAAGTCATCCCCGATTTCGTTGCCGTTGTTGCAACCCCTAACAGTGGTGGAGCCACAGCCCTATGTCGCTCATCAGGCGCGATCGCTGAGTCAGGCGGTGAATCACGTTGCCCTCGTTGTGGCTAACACGAGTGCTGAAGCGAATGCAGTTGCTAAGGTGGGTACTAGCCCGGAAGTTGCTAAGACCCCCCTGTATTATGCAGGCGATCGACAATTAACGTGTTACGCCGATATCAATGCGGTGTTTCATACCGACACGGATGAGCCTGTGTCACCGACTGCTGTCGTAGAGCTTCCAGCGACCATTCAACAGCTTATTCCTACGGCGAAGGGATGTTTTGCGGTGAGTCAGACGGCGATCACCCTGGTTCCAGCACGCGCTTCAGTCGCACCAACGGTAGTCGCTACTTCCGAACAATTTTGCCTTGCAGCAGTGGAGGCACATGGAGATTGGCTGGCAACGGTATCTCTGTTTGATGGTGGGCGGGGGCAACTGAGCCTGACGGGGCTGGAACAAACGGGGCAATTAACCCAAAGCGAAGCTCCACGGAGAGCACACCGAGGCTTAGCCCCTGACCCAATTCTGTTGTTGAACCGGGAGAAAGCCCAGCAGTGGTTGCGATTGCTGGCACTGGATGCTCGTCACATTGCTGTAGTTGCGCGGGTAAGTACCGATGAAAACCTTTCGCGCCGCCGCATTCCTTCTACAGTTAGTACTGTTGTTGAAGTCTGGACTCGGCGCGGAAAACGATTGGGGACGTTAAGTGTGCCGTTGTGTTTGACTCAAATTTGTCCGACGGTGACTCCCTATCGCATCATGGCAGTCGATCAGTACGATCCACATGCGTTAGTCATCCTTGATCTCAAGCCATTTCGAGTGCTGCGATTTGGTGTAGAGATTGCACCTGTATTTTTGGAGTCCACCTCGTGGGGCTATATCCTCACCGATGCAACAGGGCAGATTGTTGTAATAGACAAGTACGGGCAGCGTCTTGGACGTATTGATGGACCGCAGCATCCGACCGCGATCGCCGCTGTCAATACTCATGAGTTGTTGGTAACAACATGGGATGGGCAGACAGGAGCTTCCTATCTTATTGATCTATGTGAGTCAGGCATGGATTTGCTCTTTTGACCGTGGAGCACCCCTATGCGTTGAACCCCGAAAGACAGTATCTTAAGGGTTCTAGTAGGTACTGGCTCTCTATTGTTTATCTCCCATGTATCAATGGCTTACTGACAGTCACGTCATTATGTTTGGGCTACTCGTTGGGTTTGCGATCGCCCACAGTGGGTTAGCCGCTTTGCGTCCTAGAGCTGAGAAGTTGATCGGAGCACGACTGTATCGGGTCTTTTTTGCGCTAGTCAGTTTGCCACTGGCAACGGTTCTCATCATCTATTTCATTAACCATCGCTATGATGGGGTGCAGCTATGGAATATGCAGGGAATACCAGGAATTGAACCGTTTATTTGGGTGCTCTCTGCGATTTCATTTGTGTTTCTTTACCCGGCGACCTTTAATTTGCTGGAGATCGCAGCGGTTCAAAAACCGCAAGTTCACCTGTATGAATCGGGGATTATTCGCATTACCCGTCATCCTCAAATGGTGGGGCAAATTATCTGGTGTATTGCCCATACGCTTTGGCTGGGGACGACATTTATGGTGGTGACATCCGCCGGGCTGATTTTACATCACTTGTTTGGTGTGTGGCATGGCGATCGCCGCTTATTGGCTCGCTATGGGGAATCCTTTGAAATCTTAAAATCTCGTACCTCGGTGATTCCTTTCTTGGCTGTTCTGCAAAAGCGGCAAACCCTTGATCTTAAAGAGTTTCTGCGTCCTGCCTATGCCGGAATTGTTGGTTTTGTTCTCTTGCTTTGGTGGGCACATCCTCTTTTGATCCGCGCAACAAGTAACGTGGGCTGGTAGGATGATCCCAAAGGAAATTTGAATAAAAACTTTAGAGGGATCATGGTGTTAACTGTGAATGAAAAAACTTTTACCAAAGAAGTTTTGGGATCACCGATTCCAGTTTTGGTTAATTTTTGGGCACCATGGTGTGGCTTGTGTTACGTTGTGAATCCCTTGTTGCTAAAAATACAAGAAGACTGGGGCGATCGCGTTAAGCTAGTTAGCGTCAATGCAGATGAAAACTTCAAGCTATCCAATACGTATCGCCTAACAACCCTCCCAACCGTGATGTTGTTCAAAGGGGGGACGGTGCATCAACGGCTCGACAAATTTCACAGCCGAGAAGATTTGCGGTTAGCGTCTGAAACGCTTGCGGCGGCTTTAGAAGATCTCAAGATTCAATACAGCTACTCTGCCTGACCGACGATTGCTTCAATCGCAGGAAGTGGCACTTCATAAAAATAGTGGCGGCGGAACTGTTCTTCGGAAATGGCAGCGAGGAATGGCTCCGCCGCTTGTGTTGGGTTTACGCCGGTTGGCTCGCCACGCCACCGCAACCGAAATCCGATGTCTGATGAGGTGATCTCAAAGCCCAGTGCCTGTAGGCTCTGGAAGCCCAATTGGAGGGTGCGATCGCCAACTCCCAGTTTCTCAAGCAACTGTGTCCGAGTCACCGTCTGATCGGTTCGCACCAAATATTTCGCCAGTCCTACCAGGCGTTGCCAAATTTCGGTTGGTGGCTCAGTTGTAGGAGGAGGATAGGCGATCGCTAATTGGCGTCCTTCGCGCACCGCTCTACGAAACCAGAGCCGCAACTCGTCCCAACTGTCGGGGCAATGAGTCATGGCAAGGGCTTCTGTGTCCGGCATGGGGTCAGTCGTCTTGCGCCAATCCAGAAGCCCATGGGTGGGCTGTACCGTTGCCAGAGAAGTGTGATTGGTTCGCGAACGGACGGCTATTAAGCGGATTTCATAGCGTTTGTGATAAGTGTTGAAGTCGAGTTCAGCGATCGCGTCACAGCGTCCCTGCGGAATCTCATCTCGGTAATGCTCCCACCACACCCCTGGAAAGCGATCGGCAGTCGAGTCATCCCGCAGATCAAACTCCGTCTTGATATACCTCACCTTGCGCCCACGCCAGTCTTTGATGTTAGCGTTTCTAACGTTTTCAAACCAGCAATCGCGAATGAGCAGCTTAGGGACGGGGTTACCAATGCCGCAGGGTTCTAACAGCTTTAATTCGCGAAACAAGTCTTTGCCCAACTCCGCGACGGTGACGACCAGATCTGCTTGAAGCATACCGCCCGGTTTAGTCCCTGTGGCAAACTGCTGCTCCCGTAGTTGTCGGTTAATGGCCTCCGTAAACACGGGAATATGCTCGATGGGCAAGCTTAAACCTGCGGCAAAGGGATGTCCACCAAAGGTGTGTAGTAAGTGCTCCTGCGCCTTGACCAACTGATACAGATCGATTTGGTTGACGGAACGCGCTGAACCTCTTGCCAGTGGAGGTGTATCTGTCATTTGAGCGGCAGGTTGGGCAAACAGAGCCTCGGTGCTGAGCAAAATGGTAGGGCGACCATATTCCTGAGCAATTTGCCCTGCTACTAATCCCAACACCCCAATGCTCCACTGTGGGTCACTCAAGACGATGACACTCACTGTTGACAGATCCAGGTTTTCCAGGTGTGTCCTCACCTGCTGGGCAACCTCTTTTTGCAAAGCCTTGCGCTGAGTATTGGCGGTTTCTGTGTCGTCTGCCAGTTGACGGCATCGCTCTGAATTTCGACTGGTCAACAGTTCCACTGCAAAGTGCGCATCGCCATAGATACGGCTAATGGCATTGATGCGTGGACCCAGACCAAAGGAGATATCAGTGGGGCGATCGCCACTGCGTTTACACAGTTCCAGTAATCGGGCAATTCCAGGACGTATTGAGGTAGTTGAGTCTTGGTGCTGGCGCAACTGCTCAATACCCTGTTGTGCCAGGTAGCGGCAGTCTCCCTTGAGTTCAACCAGATCAGCAATCAGCCCGATCGCCACCAAGTCCAGCAGATGTTCGAGGGGGGCTTGCGGGACATCGGGCAAGGCAGTGTAGAGTGCCTCAATCAGCTTGTAGGCAACTGCAACCCCCGACAGATGGGCAAGAGGATGGTTTGAAGGGAGGGCGCGTGGGTTGAGAATTGCCGTAACGTTGGGGCGTACTGGTGACAAAGTGTGATGGTCGGTGACAATCACTTCCATGCCCAATGTTTGAGCATAGTCAATCTCTCGCAGGTTGGTGCTACCCGTGTCACAGGTAACGATGAGTTGGCACCCTTTAGCTGCCAGCAGGTCTAACCCCTTAATCGATAGTCCATGCGACTCTAGCAAGCGATTGGGCACGTAGTAGAGCAATTGTTTGTCTTTGGAAAAGAACTGCCCTAACCCATCCCACAGCACAGCTGTAGCGGTGATGCCATCGGCGTCAAAGTCACCCCAAATCGCAACGGTTTCCTGCTGATGATAGGCCTGTTGGAGTCGAGCGATCGCCCACTCCATCTCGTCCCCAAAGGCAAAGGGAGAGGTTGGCAGATAGTGCTTGGCATCCAGAAACCCCGCTATCTCCTGAGCATGGCACAAACCCCGCTGCCATAGAAGTTGAGCAAGATACTGCCCAGGCACTCCTGTCAGGCGTTGCAGGGTTTGCAGAAAATCATCTGGAATGTCAAACACCGAATGGATTTGCCACTCCGGCGAAGGTCGAGTGATCACAGGCAACGAGTACCGAACTAGCGCACAGTCTTGAGACTTTCAATCCGACGGCTAAACAAATCGGTGAAGATGCTCAATACGGTGCGATCGCGCGTAATGATATTAGCCGTGACGGACATCCCCGATTGCAGTTGCACATCTTGAGCGTCGCGCCCTTCACCAACTCTAAGGAATTGCTGCTCAAGCGTGATCTGCGCTGGGAAGCGGTAGTAGGGGTTGATCTGGTCGGGCGGTAGTGCATCAGAACCGATGTTCGTTACCGTGCCTTTGACATCGCCAAACTCGCTAAAGGGGAAAGAGTCAATGCGGACATCCACGGGCATCCCTTCCCGCACAAAACCAATGTCCTGGTTGGTGATATAAACCTCAGCCACCAGAGCATCGGTAGGTACGATTTTGAGAATTGGCTCACTGGTGTTGGCGACAAATCCGGTTCCTTTGGCTTGCAGATCAAACACCGTGCCATTGACCGGAGCACGCAATTCCTGATAGCGCAGGGTTAATTCGGTTTCGCTCAATTGGCTGTCAATTTCTGCCAATCGCTTCTCATTCTCAACGATCGCCTTGTTTAACTGACTGTCGATCTCGGCTAACCGCTTCTCATTTTCTGAGAGGCGAGCTAAGACGTTGTTTTGTGAAAGAGCCACGGTGTTTTGATATTTCTCACCTGCCTGGGCGATCGCAAACTGGAGTCGCTGCTGTTCCTGCGTGAGGCGATCAACTTCGGCTTGACCATTCATCACTTCCTGCTGTTGCCGCAGGTATTGAATCCGGGCTAAGCCACCCTCTTCGACGAGTGGACGAATGTCTGCAATAATGCCCTGGTCAATTTCGAGCGTAGCCCGCGCCGTCGAAAGCTGCACCTGAGTCTGGCTCAGTTGCCGTTGCAGTTGGGACACCTCCAGTCGTGCTGCTGCGGCGGCAGATTGAGTTTCCAACAATCCGGACTGGAGCCGTGCCTGTTGCTCTGGGGTCAGACCTGCGCCATTTGAAGAACCCGTGAGTTGAGCGCGAAAAATCTGATTTTCGGCGATTAGAGTCGCTCGATTGGAGGTTAACGCCAGCATTTCCGGGGGCAGTGTTAAACCTGCTCCTTCTGGGACGGGGGCATTCACACCGCTTAACTGGCTGCGATAGAAGTTGTTTTCCTGGAGGAGGGAACTACGGATTTGTTGCAACGAGCGTTGTTGCGCTGCTGCCGCCGTCGTGTCAAAGCGGATGAGCACATCCCCCTCTTTGACTTGCTGCCCATCCTCAACCAGAATCTCTTCAATCACACCCCCCACGGGAGCCTGCACCTCCTGCACGCGATCCTGGGGTTCTAACTTGCCAGTAGCGGGCACGGCTTCCTCAATTCGAGCAAAATACGCCCACCCCAACACGAATATCGTCACTCCAACGATGCCGTATACGATTGAGCGTGACCATAGCGACGTTTGCTGGAGGATGACGGGTTGGTCAAATGCCTCTGCCCGGACTAGCTTATTCGACGCCATGGAGGGAGCCGAATCTTCGGTTGCGGCATCGTTCACGGTTGTCAACGCACCTACCCGGATGGGCTTGGTTCCGTTGCCGTTACCTCCATTTTGTCCGTTGGATGCAGGAAGATTGTTCATAGAAATCCAAGTTTGATTGAGTAGGCGTGAGCGTGTGAACGAATGTTCGGATAACGAGACGTGAATAGATTACAGATGCGATGGTTCAGATAGGTTCTACATCTGGGATTCCTGTTGCTGGTATAGACAGAAATAACGTCCCTTGAGTGCCATCAGCTCATCGTGGGTGCCGAGTTCGACCACGGAGCCTTTATCCATCAAAACGATCTGGTCGGCATTGCGAATGGTGCTCAAACGGTGGGTGATGAAGAAGACCGTGCGATCGCGAAATGCTTCTGCCAGATTGAGACACACCCGACGTTCTGAATCATAGTCTAGCGCACTCGTCGCTTCGTCTAAGATCAGCAGTCCGGGGTTTTGAAGCACAGTCCGGGCGATCGCAATCCGTTGGCGTTGTCCCCCAGAGAGAGCCGAACCGCGTTCTCCAACCCGTGTGTTGTAACCGTTGGGCAAGCCCATGATGAAGTCATGAGCCGCAGCGATTTCGGCGGCGCGAATAATGTCATCCGACGAGGCATCCGGGCAGTTTAGAGCAATATTCTCTTGAACTGAGCCTTCAAACAACAGCGTATCCTGGGGCACAATCCCGATTTGCTGACGCAACGAATAGAGTTCGACCTTACTAATGTCATACCCGTCGATCAGAATTCGCCCAGATTCCAGGTCATACAAGCGAGGTAGCAACTTCATCAACGTACTCTTACCGGAACCACTCTGCCCCACAATGCCGACAAACTTGCCTGCTGGGAACTCCAGACTGACGTTGTTGAGTTGCAAAGGACCCGTCGTGCCAAAGCGGAACGAGACGCTGTCGTACTTCACTGTTCCTTGAATGCTGGGCATTGGAATGTTGTAGCGATCGACCTCGTCGGCTTCGGGTGCTGCATCCACAATGTCGCTAAGTCGTTCAATCGACAGCCCGACCTCCTGGAAGTTTTGCCACAACTGCGCCAATCGCAACAGAGGACTGGTGACATAGCCAGCAATGATCCGGAAGGCGATCAACTGCCCCAGCGTCATGTTGCCCTTGAGTACCAGGTAGGCACCGACCCATAGCACCAGTAAGCCCGACAGTTGGTTTAAGAAGTTACTGGTGGAGCTAGCCGTGGTCGAGGTTAAGACAGTCTGGAAACCTGCGCTGACATAGCGGGCATAGCGTTGTTGCCACTGCCAGCGGGCGCGTAGTTCCATGTTCTGAGCTTTGACGGTTTGAATTCCAGATACGACCTCTACCAGATAGGACTGGGTTTCGGCGTTGCGCTCAGCCTTGACCCGTAACTGGTTACGAATCAGGGGAGAGGCGATCGCCGCCAGCAGGACAAAGAAAGGAATCGTCACCAACGACACCAGGGTCAAAATCCAGCTATAGATGAACATGACCACGATGTAGATGACCGAGAATACGGCATCTAACACCACCGTCAACGCTGTCCCAGTGAGAAATTGGCGAATATTTTCTAGCTCGTTAATCCGAGTTGCCAGTTCACCGACGGGTCGCCGCTCAAAATAACGGAGAGGCAGGCGTAACAGGTGATCGATGATCTCCGAACCCAACGACATATCAATGCGGTTGGTGGTATCGACAAACAGATACGTTCGCAAACTGGTCAGAATCGCCTCAAAGATCGCCAGCACCAGCAGGAATACCCCCAACACCTGGAGGGTGTCCACGCTTTCCTGGACGATGACCTTATCAATGATCACCTGAATCATCAGAGGGTTCGCCAGGGCAAACAATTGAACGAAGAACGAGGCAATGAATACCTCCCACAGCACCCGTTGATGCTTCTTGATGACGGGCAGGAACCACTCTAAGCCAAAGCGTTTTTGGGGAGTTTGCTGGGTCGGCTTGAGCAGCAGCACCTCGCCCTGTTCGCCCCAGGTTTCTGCAAACTCCGCCGGCTTGCGCCGAATGATGCCCATATCCGGCACCGCGATCACCAGTTCCCGCTCACTGACTTCATATAGCAGCACGACAGTATCCTGCCACTTCAGTAGAACGGGTGCTTCTAATCGCCCGATTGCACTTCCAGGCACCATGACTAACTGAGCATTTAAGCCCATCAATTCTGAAACGGCACCGCACAGTTCCAGTGACATGCTACCTGTGCGCTGAGTCTGGCTCACCAGAATACGCTGGACTACATCTCGGCGGAAGGGAATGTTGAGATGCTGACAGAGCATTTGAAAACAGGCTAACGCTCCGTCGATCGCCCCCGTTCCTCGGACAAAGGGATACTTTGCTGATGTGGATTTACTGCTGCTGGTTGGGCGAATGCTAGGATCTGCTTCTACAGGGCGATCGGGCGCATAGGGAATATCAACCTCAGCAGGGGAAGCTGTGAGCACTGGCTCCTCTGTCACCATTGCCGCAGGTTGCAGAATGGTCTTCGGAATGCCGATGACCCGAGCGGGTTCTGACCCGATGACGTTTAGTTGGTTGACTTGCTCGACTCTAATAGAGCTACCCACCTCATACTGATCGATCGCCCCACCACCACTGACGAGCCAGAACCGATGAGACTCCAACGAGCTTGTGGGGGTGTTGCCCGGTGATAGGTTACAGATTACGGCTTCTGTCTGCGCTTGTAGTGCCAGATCTTTGAGTACCACATCTCCGATCGCCTGCCGATGGATTTCTGCCCCTAATAGATCAAAGACTTCAATCAACGAGGTTTCGCTGCGAAACGCCGCTGCCATTTGAGGCTCTCGCTCTAGCAACGCCAAAAAATCGGTAGCAGAGAGCACGAGACAAATCGTTTCCACAGAGGCGATCGCCGTTTCACAGGGCACCCCCCGCACTAGTCCGACCCACCCTAAGACGGAGCCTGGTCGCGCCAGTTCTAACGTCACGGGTCGCTGAGTCCGGGGGTCATATCCTAAGAGACGGGCTTGCCCCTCGTAAATAATATTGAGTTGGGCGGGCATTTTGTCGCGTACCAGCATTGCCTGACCCATTCGATAGCGCAGCATTTGCAACTGGTCTGCTAGGGCTGTGAGCGCACTCTCAGACAGGAGATCAAACGGTGGCACTGTAGCCAGAAATTCTAAGACAGAGGTTTTGGTATAAGTCATGGGGCAGTCGAAGCTGAATTGTCGGAAGAAACGAGATTAATTTGGCTTAACTGTTCTTGAAGCCAGTTATTAAAGAGTTCATTCAGAAGCCGTCGTCGCATTGCATCGTCCAACTGAGCGGGAATAAACCGTTCCAGGCGTACAATCACGAGCCATTCACCGACACGAGTGGGTGCCCAAAGCTGACCGGGCTGACTAATGGAAAGCATTTGCGCCAGAGTGGGATGGGGGACGCTCAACTCCACCGGCCCGATCAATCCATCCGTTTGAGCCTCTGGTCCCTGGGAGTAGGTGCGAGCTAGCTCTGCAAAAGATTGTTCCCCCTCTAGAACGCGAAAGTATACTTCTTGAGCAATTCCTAAATCTTGAGTGCGAATCAACGAATAGATGACGCGATCGAGTTGTCCTTTGCGGTTGAGGAAGTAGGATTCGAGCTTTGGACCCCAGGTAGCCAGCTTAAACTTCTCGATTTTGACCTCACGCATGGCTCGTGCTTCGAGCTGAGAAACGTTCATGCCGTGTTGTTGTAACCAGGCTCGGCGGCTCTCTTCGGATGCTAAGCCATGCTGAGTATAAAACTGCTGACAAGCCGCGTCTTTTTCTTCGGAGGTGCACTCAATTGGGGCGATCGCCTGATCGATCAGGATCTCCTGTAGCAATTGAGGCAGCATCTGATAGCTCGCTAGTAGCGGGATAACCTCTTCTGCTAGGATCTGGCGATTTCCAACCTGTAAAACAACAGTCATTTAGGCTAATCTCTTGCACGTTAATAAACGACCTACTTCTTCTACCTTCAACTTCGATGAGCCGATTCCACTATATTTTTTATCTCATTTGAAGATTAAGGTGAAGACGGACTTCTCCAGTATCATCGGTACAACACGGTATCCCAGAATGACACTGCTATTTCTTAAGGGTAGACACACCAAGGGGACGACCCCTAATGATCGCCCACTTTAGGTTAACCTTCTCTGGATGTCAGTGTCTTGATGGAGTTGAGAATAGTAACGGAATGTTACATCTACCCCAGGTAGAGACAAAGCCATTAAAATGGCATTTTCGGATAACGTCTCATGGGAGTAAAAGGAAATAGGGAGTAGGGAAGCCAATTCCCCAGGAATAATTAGCTTTGGTTAGAAAGCTTAAGACAAGGACATTAGTTCAAACACTAGTCAAACCCTGATTTTGGGAAGGCTTTCTGACTTGCCTCCGCCGCATCAAATGTGGCTGTGGTTATACGTTAGTAATCTGTGCTCACCTTCAAAACACTCTGAAGTTACGAGCCTGAGTTACGAGCCTGGGCTTTCCCGATTGCCGCTGCTACGAGTTGACTAATGTCGGTTACGTTTAACCGGTTGCGTTTATAAGGTACAACGCAGCAATTCGCGGTATCAAAACGCGAGAAATTTGGAGTAACCCTACATATATCCCTACATATATATAGGTTGCCGTACGTATATACGTATGTAAGTGCATCCAGTTTCTGATTTTGCATCTATATTGCTGTAATTTGAGGCGATTGAACCATTGCTTTACAGCAGCCCTGTTCATCGGTTCAGACATTTTTTGTAGTGAATCAAACACTTTGGAAGGGATGAAGAGCCTCAGGAATGAGGAAACATCCTCCTAAAGGTACAAAGCTGAATTGTCGGCTTTAAACATATCTTGATCATGTCAATTACTTTACTTTTCTATCCATTGACAGATTAAGAAATGGTTGGCTCTACCTCTATAGGATGCTACTAAAACCCAAGAGTGCTGTAGTAGACTCTAGTCAAGTCAGGCAACCTGTTTGGCACGTTAATGAGAAGCAAGAGGCAAGACGTTAACATTCGTTTGCATTTGGCGATCCAGCCTGAGCTTTTTGTAAAGATCGACACCTTATTTGAAGGTGTTGATCCAGCTCTAGATCTCGACATCATCACTTTATTTCCCCTCAAGAATTAAAGTTCTTTCTACCGTAGCCTTTGGACTGATTTTGTAGTTCAGGCGACCACGAAAACACAGTTATGGGCTAGGTTGAAGGGACTCCGGGGTGTTTTACAGGTGCGATCGCAACCTTCAAAATCGGTCTATGGTGTCTTACGGTCTATCCCTTTAAATGCGATCGATATAGATGAGATCTATCTTTTCTCTCCAATTACTTGAATCTATTGGATCAACCGAGTAAAGTTATCAAAACTATCGCGTCTCTGCCTCTAAAAACTAATTAACAGAACCTAATGAATGCTCTCAAAGATTTTCATAACATTTTTTTCAATTTTTGATATTGACAAAACCGATCATAGCTAGGATAACCATCTTCATATGACAGCAATATTCAATCATCACTCTGAGCAAGCAATGGATAACTCTACGATGGAAGCCCCCGATACCTTGCAGTTTGAAACTGCTTTCGAGGATGAATTTTTTAATACTCTTGATTCAAAGGAATTAGATAGCGATGACGTTGAGGACGTTCCTATCGATATCATCGAAGATGTCATAAAAGACGCTGAGCCTGAGGCAGAGGAGCCCTTATCTGGGTTTGCGGCGGACGATGAAGCCGATGAAGATGTAGAAGCGGTCATGGCTGAGCATTTTCCGGGATATCGTAAAACGATTTCCGATGATGCGGTCGGGGCTTTTTTCAAAGAGATGGCGCGATACCCGCTGTTAAAACCCGATGAAGAGATCGAGTTGGCTCGTCGGGTGAAGTTTTTGATTGAAATTGAGGAGTTGCGCGATCGCCTGCGGACAGAGTTAGGCTACAACCCCTCTAAAGCGGAGGTTGCCGCTGCACTTGAACTCAACGAACGGCAACTCGAACATCGGCTCTATCGTAGCCGCATGGCAAAACGCAAAATGATCCGCTCCAACCTGCGCTTGGTTGTGTCGATTGCCAAGCGATATCTCAATCGGGGCGTGCCTTTTCTAGATCTGATTCAAGAGGGAGCCTTAGGACTGAACCGGGCAACCGAAAAATTTGATCCTGACAAGGGCTACAAGTTCTCAACCTATGCCTACTGGTGGATTCGTCAGGGCATCACACGGACGATCGCCAATGATGCTCGTACGATTCGTCTTCCGATTCATATTGTTGAAAAGCTCAACAAACTGAAGAAGTCTCACCGGGAACTGCGGAAAGAACTAAACCGTAACCCAACCGAGGCAGAGTTGGCGGCTGCCCTCGATCTCACCCCGGATCAACTCCGCAACTTGCAACAAGTACGGCGGCGATCGCTCTCCCTCAATCACCGGGTTGGTAAAGGAGAAGACACCGAACTAATGGAGTTGTTGGAGGACAACAGCACCCTCTCTCCGGAAGCGCAAATGAGTGAAACCATGATGCGCCAGGAAATTCACAGCATTTTGGGTGATGTGCTGACAGAGCGAGAAAAAGATATCATCTCGCTGCGCTACGGGTTAACCACTGGGGAACCTCATACCTTAGAAGAGGTGGGCGGTTTGTTTAACCTCTCACGCGAACGGGTTCGTCAGATCCAGACGAAAGCAATGCGGAAGTTGCGGCGTCCTCAGGTAGCAGCACGGCTCAAGAGTTGGTTGCGATAGGGGGCAGCGTTAATCAGGTTAACAGCCTGAGAAATCCATTTGCATACCTTGGCGCGAGTCCAGGCAACCTCTGTTAGAACGAAGTTTGTCTTTGCAGGTCATAGGAGATCAACGGCTTGTCCGATGTAGACTATGCGGCTCAAAGTTGGTGCTGGTCTGCTTAGGCGGGTTTTTCGTGGGAGCTATTAGGTTTAACGGTCAAAACCGAACGACTTCCCCGGTTTGACATGATACTGTCAGAGCAGTACTACCTTTGGTTCCTATGCCAGATTCTGCAACTTCTTTGACCTCAACCCTGACGATTCGCCCTGCTACATCTGCCGATGCCGAAGTTCTGTTCCATTTGATTCAGGCGTTAGCGGAGTATGAAAAGTTATCCCATGCAGTGACTGGCAACGCTGCACTGTTAGCCACTGATTTGTCGGGCGATCGCCCCGCCTGTGAGGCGATTTTGGCAGAGCATGAGGGCAACCCCATCGGTTTTGCGTTGTTCTTTTCTAACTACTCTACATTCCTCACCAAGCCTGGTATTTATCTCGAAGATTTATTTGTGCTGCCAGAGTATCGAGGACAGGGGGTTGGCAAAGCCCTGTTGGCTCATCTGGCAAAACTGGCGCAAGCACGAGACTGTGGGCGATTGGAGTGGAGCGTGTTGGATTGGAATGAACCTGCGATCGCTTTTTATCGACGGATTGGAGCCACGCTGATGGAGGAGTGGCGCATTTGCCGAGTAACGGGAGAAGCGATCGCCGTTCTAGCCAGTCAATCGGAGACTTAGCGGTTTAGCTCCCTGCTTGCTTAGTACAACTCGTCGTAAATAAGGGTGGGAATTTGGGGTGCAGGGGTGGAACCCCTAGCTGGGGGCGCAGCCCCCACACCCCCCTGGTTTTATTTCCAAACCCTATCTATGAATAGCAGTACTTAGGAGTGTGATAGTCGTGGTTTAAGTTGCGTTTCAAAAAAACGGGGATTTCAGGGTGCCCTCATCCTGTTGAAAAATCTTCACTGCTGAGCTTGGAGCAGGGCGATAAAATCAAGACATAAACCCAGGTCATTCTTAATAAGGTTAATCGCATGAAAACCATTTGGGTCAACGAACAAATTGATCCCTCTGGGATTATCTACTCCTGTATTGCCTCCTGCAATGAAAATGAAGCGAAAGAGTGCCATACTTCATTTCAACAAAATCTGACCCCAGCCCAAAAAGCAGCGGGTTGGATTGCTCGGCTTCGCACCGTTGAATCATGGGACTTAGTGCCTGCCAACGCACTGAAGCTCGATTAGGGTTGCGATGTGGGCGAGCTTTGGGCAAAATGCCCTGGCTACATTTAGAGCATCTCGCCCCAGTCCTTGATCGCTGCCCCATTAGCGGTGGCGGCGATAGCGAATATCCATAATCTCGGCTAGACCCGCATCTTCCCAGTCGAGCGGTGTGCTTTCATCTGCGGGAACAACTGTCACTACAGGTTGCTCTGGCTCAGGAGGCTCGTAGATTGGGGTCACTACTGTCATCGCAGGCAAAGCAGCCATTGTTGGAGAGGCAGCAGGTAAGGGAAGCGGCAAAGCTAAGTCGCTAGATTGCTCAGCCAGAGGCAGAGATTCTGCTGCTGTGTTGGATTGAGGCGATCGCGACTCTCGACGAACCTGCTTAAAGCGTTGAGAAATGAGCAAGGAGCCTGCAATACAACTCAGGGTAATCGTTCCCAGTGCCCATGCGGGCAACGTTCTGGAACTAACATCGGTGGAAACATTAGGCTGAGGGCTATCCGGGCTATCAGGATTGACCCGTGACAACTCAGGGCTCATCAGACTGGTGACCGCAATTCCGGTGATTAGCAACAACAGCACCCAAATACCGCTCCAAAAAACCAGTGGGTGCTCCCAGAGCAAGCGAAACCATGCCAATACATTAACCGTGTCTGGAGTAGAATACTCACTCCAGGGATCATCTACCGTTGTTGATGGCAACGGAGATGCCTGACCTATTCGTGCCTCATCGTTAAGTGCTTCACCCTCAGCAGATGGCGGTTGAAGCCTCTGATCGCGATCCATAAGCTCTACGGGAGCGATGAATAGAAGATTTGATTTGTATTCTAGAACATTTGTTCGGAAGCTCCCACTTTTTTGGATTGATTACAAGATTTCCCCAGAACAGAGTCGTACTGTTAACGTCATGGATTAAGCACCTGGCGAATCAATTCGCGGCTACAGCTCTATTTCTATGGGATTACCACGGACTCTTATGTGAAGTAAAAGTGAAGAGTCGGATAGGTATATGTAGTTGGCATCAAGTTCTTTCAAGGCACTGAGATGAAAAGGAATAGGGGTGCCAGTACTCCTGTCCGTATTGCAGACCTCTGTGCCCCATTTTAATAGCGGTACCAGTTCTGACAATTTGGTATACCAGTAATTTCACGTAAGTACTCCTACGGAGCTGCAAACTGGGAAACTTACCGTTCATATTGAGAAGTTTGCAGGCTTATAACAGGTTTATTGGGAAGATGTTGATTAGTGGGATGGTTGATGATGCCATTTGTCGTTAAGGAAGAGGCAGTACGGACGTTTAATTTCTATCTCAACGGCTCAGTCCGGCAGGGCATGGTTTGTCAAAACAAACTCTACAAACTCGTATCTTCGTTTGAGCCAGATGATTGCCCCAGAGCCTATGCTTTGGGCTGGAGTCTGGGATGTGGTGGAACACCAGCTGTTATTACCCTGACCGAACAAGGTTATGGGGTTTGGGTCGATCTGCGATCGCACGCTCAATCCAGTTTTTAAGCCAGATCAGGCATTCCCTTCCACTAAAACGCCATTGAGAAAAATATCGGCAATCCCTTCTGCCATCTCTTGCATTTCTTGCGGTGAGGAATGTTCAGCCATCACGGTATCGCGGCTAAACCCGGCCACTGTAAACATCCCTAAAAATACTTGAGCCACAATGCGCGGGTTCATGCGGCGGTAGATGCCCTGATCCATCGCCGTTTGAAAGAAAGCTTCTGCGACATCGGTCATTTTGGCGATCACCTCTGCCTGAATGCGATCGCGCAGATCTGGGTGAAACTGAGCTTCCATAAAGCACACCCGTAGCATATCGGCATTGCGGTGTAGATTTAGCATCCGCTTTCGCATAACCTGAGCGATCGCCTTATAGCTACCCATCTCGCTCAATTCCGTAAGCAGATCCGTTAAAATTTCAATCCACCCCTGAGTTGCCACTTCCACGAGAATTGCTTTTTTGTTTTCAAAGTGGCGAAACAAAGTGCCCTCAGCGACTCCAGCTGCTTCGGCAAGATCGCGAGTTGTCGTGCCGTCGTAGCCTCGACGCGCAAATAACCGCTGTGCTGCCTGAAGGATTCGAGTGCGAGTCTCTACTTCAGGTTGGGATGGACGTTGAAAAATCTGCATAGCGGTAGTTCAGTGTTACAGACATCTGCACGATCATTGTCGATCGCTGAACTGGAACCCGGACAAAAGGTTCATACAACCTTACGTTTATTTAGGAAAGTAGATTAAGAGGAAGGGAGAAGAAAAAGTGAAAAAGTGAAAACAGATAGATATCTCTCGTCTGTCACTCTCGCCGCAGACAAAGTTCAAATGCCCCATCCCCTTGTCACTCCATGACCGTGTTACTCCTCCTCATTGAGCGGACGAGTGACTCGCAAGATTAGCGCACTCAATCCCAGGAACCACAGCAACGTAATTAGATAAGCGAATGACATCAACTCGCGGATTGATCGCTTGAGGTTAACCACATAATCTGCGTGAACATCCAACCCCATTGCTCCGACAATTTGTCCGGTAGAGTTGCGAATAGGGGCAAACGCAGCAAACTGAGCACCTCGCTGATCACGAGTGACAAAGGTGGTGAGACTGAGTTGAAACAACCCCTGGTAGACCGCTGTGTCAGGTTGGTCAACGATAAATGATTGTCGAAACACGGTTGCTTTTTCAGGTTCGAGCGTCCGCAATACGTCTCCCACAATCAAGATCTCACCGGGGCGAGTCCCAGCGGTGTAGCTGTAGGGGTTGGCATAGGGAACTAGCGTATGCACGCGATAGAGCCAATCCTGATGTTTTTGATAAAGGGGATTACTGACAGGCTCGGTTTGTCCAGGAGGGAGAGGAGTACGGGCGAGGGTGGCAAAGTCGTTTCCATTTACGCCGGCAACCGTTGCATTTAATGCCTGCACCATCTCAGCTTTGATGCGAGTGACGGTCGTTTCCCAGAGGTAGTAGTAGAACCAGTAAAATCCCAGAGTAACGATCGCCATATTGACGACAACCGTTGTCACCATCACAATCCACTTGGCACGCTGTCGGGCTCGATAAAAAGCAGCTTTGGCAGCTTGACTGGCGTGAATATAGCGAGTTTGAATTTCGGTTGGTTTAGGGTCTTGGTTGATGCTGGCGACTAACCACTGTTCCGCATCTTTGAGGTCGCTGCCTCGGAGCAAATAACTGTTGTTTTCAGTTTTGAGTTGCCACTCGATCGCTCGCACGAGTAGGCGGGTATGCATGTGAATGTAGTCAACATCTGTGTCGATCGCCCGTACCAGTTCGTCAAAGGCGTGATCAAAATCATCTGTTTCGCGAAAAAACAGCCAATTGTGTTTACTAATTTGTGGATGAACCTGTTGAGGGTCAAAACCTTCACGTCGCACAATCGGCAAAAAACGTTTGTGGCAATGAGCCGCATAGTCAATTTCATCGCGACAGACCGCCGAGGCAACCGAGTCAGGGCTAATCACAAAAATAAATGTATTGGCAGACTCAATGCCCCGTTGAATGGCTTGCCACCATTCTTCCCCTTTGTAAATGTCAGTCCAATCAACCCACGGATCTCGCCCAATCCGCTTAAATGCCTCACTTAACACTTCGACAAAAGCTTTGTCTTTGCGTGAATAGGAAATGAACACATCATTTCCGGGTGTATGAGTCTCATTGGGTTGCAAACGAGTATTCACAGCAACAATAGACGGCTTCTTCTCAAGCATGATCGATGCCCCCGATAGCAGTGATTATTTGCTTGTAATTACTCTAAACGACATGTCTTGAAACGATGAAGGATAAAGGATGAAGGATAAACATCAAACTGTTTCCAGCCTTTAGCCTTTAGCTTTCAGCCTGCAAAAATTTACAGGTGTTTTGAGCACCTGCGATCGCCTCCAACTCTAACGCGCTCAATGTAGTCAGGCTGGACAAAAATTGATAGCCCTGAAATTGTTCACAGGCGATCGCCAACCATCGTTCCACTATCATGTCGTGCCACAGGTGAAGGGTACCATCCTCTGTTCCGGTGACAATTAGGTGCCCATTTGGATGAAAAGCGACAGCAGAGACAACCCCATTGTTCTGCCGGAAGGGTTCACCCAGGGGATTGCCGTTATTATCCCAAAGTCGCAAGGTACCATCCTCGCTCGTGCTGGCGATCGTCCTGCCATCGGGGCTGTAGGTGACAGCCGCGACGAAGCCCTCATGTCCCTGAAACGGGCTGCCCAGCGGTCTTGCTGTCTCAACATCCCACTGGCGCAAAATGCCTTCTCCTCCAGCACTGATGAGCACGTTTTTCAACGGATTGAAGGCAACCGCTGCAACCCCAAACTCGTGTCCTTGAAGCGTGGTCAGATGACGTCCTTGCAAATCCCAAAAGCGAACGGTTGAGTCCTTGCTGGCACTGGCAATGCGATCGCCATTAGAACTAAAGGTGACCGATTGGACGCTACTGCTATGCCCTTCAAACGGTTGCCCAATGGGTTGCCGATCTGCTACGTTCCACAGTCGAATGGTGCGATCGTCCTCTCCTCCACCGCTGACGATCGTCTCACCATCGGGGCTAAAAGCAACCGATTGAATCGCGTCATTGTGACCCTTCAAAGGTTGACCAATCTGTCGGCGTTGTTGGACATCCCACAGTCGCAGCAATTTGTCATTACCACCGCTAACCAGCATTGTCCCTGTTGAATTGAAGGCGATCGCGTTCACTCCATCTGCATGGGCTTGCAAGGGTGAACTGATGGGCTTTCCTTGCGTATCCCAAAAGCGAATCGTGCCATCGGCACTAGCACTGGCGAAGGTTTGATCATGGGAGTTAAAGGCGATGGACTGAATGACGTTATTGTGGGCTGAGATGACTTCACTCGCTAGATGATTTTCCACATTCCACAGTCGTATGGTGCGATCGGTACTGCTGCTGATCAGCGTGTCACCCTCTGGGGTAAACACAGCCCGCAAGACAAATCCCTCATGTCCACGAATGGGTTCACGAATTAAATTTCCCTGCAAATCCCACAGGCGAATGGTGCGATCGGGGCTAGCACTGGCAATTGTCTGTCCAGATGGGCTGAAGGTAACGGATCGAACGACATTTTCGTGCCCGACAAAGGGGAGGTCGATCGGGTTGCCCTGCAAATCCCAGAGTCGCACTGTATAATCTAAACCTCCACTCACAACGTGTTGCCCATCGGGGCTAAAAGCAACGGATAACACCCCTCCATCATGACCCTGCAAAGGGTTTGCCAGGAGTTGACCCTCCAAGCTCCAGAGACGAATCGTACCATCAGTACTGGCACTGGCGATCGCCTGACCATCGGGGCTACTGGCAACGTCATACACGGCATCAGTATGTCCTTCAAAAGGTTGACCAATTGCCTGTCCTGATGCGTCCCACAGTCGCACCTTGCCATCATCACCACCGCTGACAATACGATCGCCACTAAATGCTAGTGCATTAACCGCGCCCTGATGCGCTTGAATCGATTCACCAATGCGATTGCCCATTGTCGTCCACCGAGTGATCGCACCATTGGCATCACCCGTTACTATCATCCTTCCATCAGCACTCCAGACGATCGCGTAGATTGGCACATCAAGGGCTGAGACAGGGTTGCCAAGAGGTTGACCCGTTTGCAAATCCCAAAATCGCAGAACGCCTTTTTCGTCAGCACTAACGAGTTTTCTACCGTCAGGGCTGTAGGCGATCGCATACACTTCTCCCTCATGCCCCAACAATCGGTTCTTTTCGTGGTTACCCTGAATGGCACTGAGTAAACTCGATCGCACTTCGTTCAATCCCTCCTGAGAATCATCGCTCAGGCTGATGCCGATGGTGTGGAGTGCCAGCACCAATCCATTGACCGGCTTGACCTCCATCAATGTGTTCACACGAGCTACTTTTTCTCGTAGCTCTGCCTCTGCTCGGTGTCCCTCAGCCCGATGATATTGCCAGAGTGCAACCAGGGTTGACGTGGCGGTAATAGCTAACCCCAAAGAGATGCCACCCACCGTTAGCCGTTCTCGACGCAACACTTTGTGACTCGTGCGGACAAATTCGATCTGCAATGGAGCGGGTTGTGGGTCTTTAGCCTCCGACGCAGCCAACCACTGCTCTGCCTTCCGCAGGTCGCTGCCCCGTAGCAAATAGCTGGAGTCTTGCCCATGTTCTTTCCAGTCCTTCGCCCGCACCAGCAATCGCGTGTGAAAGATAACGTGTTCTAAGTCAGTATTAAGGGCTGCGATCAACTTAGCCAGCGATTCATCAAAAGACTCTGCCTCTTTGAAAAAGATCCAATTGATGGATGCTAAGGCTGGATGTACCTGTTCGTACTGCACATCCCGGTAGACGATTGGCAGCAATCGCTTGCTACTGGCGATCGCCAGCTCTAACTCAATATTGCACTCGCGAGAGGCAATCCAGTCAGGGCTGAGCACAAAGACCACAGCATTGGCTTCTTCAATTCCAGTCGAAATTTCAGCTCGCCAATCAACACTCGGAGGAATGTCTTCCCAATCAATCCACACATCTTTGCCCTGTCCCACCAGGACGCTGTGAAGCTTGTTGGCAAATTCCTTATCTCGACGACAGTAGGAGATAAATACGTCTGTCATGCTTACCCCAACTGGTAGTAGTTGAATGGCAACGAAAACTGGCACCTATTGACTGAGTGTACAGAGTTAACTCTGGCGATCGCCCTGAGGTGAACGGCGTGGTAACGGAGGTAACGGAGAACCAGACGGAGTCGGAGAAGGTGAGTTGCATGGACCACGAGTGCCATCTGGGCGACGACAGGGAGGTGTCTGAATCCCTTTCGGTTCACTAGATGTCACGAAAGCCATTGCCATCGCTTTGGCTGTGGTGTGAATTAATGGAAATATTGCGCTGACAATCAGCACTAGCCCCAGAGACAGACCCGCAATTTTATGTGTTTTTGTCTGCATCACTGACCACCCTCACTAAAAACAATGCCGTCACCCTCGCAGACATTAACATTAAACTGCTCTATGACATCTTCGTCATCAAACACGGCTTTAAAGTCATATTCACACTCCTCAGAATTAATAGGAATGTCAGCCGAGCTTCCAGGCAGAATGACCTGCTCTCCCAATAAATCTTCACGCCAGCGGTCATCACTGGCAGGTGTGAAATAAAACTCTACAAGTTCAACGCTGGTTTGATTGATGACATTCAAGGTCCTATCATTGTCGCCGTAATAGCTGTAAGTCCCCCCATTAATACAAAGGTCAACGTAGGGGTCTACAATCTCTTGTCCATTATCAAACACGCCCAGCACATCATAGAAACAGCTGTCGCTGCTATCAATGACAATCTCTAATTTTTGCTCTCGCTCCAGCACACGCTCACCTAATCGATCCTCGCCCCAATAGTCATCAGTTGAGGGAGAAATATAAAACTCTTGTAGCGTGTGCTCCGTAAAGTTTTCTACTTCAAAGCGTATGGTATCGGTCGAAGATGTATCTTGAGCCAGAGCAGGTCTCCCTCCAAGAGAGAAGAACGTTGCATCGCCCCAACTGAAAATCGGTAACGTCACGGCAGCCATAATGAAGACTGAGTGACTCAGGTTTTTGAGCATAGTAGTTCTCCTGGAAGACAGGTAGATTGACCTGATGGTATAGCCAAACTGATAGTTGTCTCGGTATTTTGACGGTTACTTAAGTATTTGATGTCTAGCCTCTACCAATTTATGCAAAAGGGTGGGTGGAGGAGGAGATGGGTGATGGGGTGATGGGATGGTTAATTATTTGGTCATTGGTCATTAGTCCCTGGTTATTAGTACTGCTACTTCCTACTCCCTACTCCCCCTTCTACTGCGGTGAACCCAGGTTTAACAACTGCCCACACAAGCCCAATACACCCCCCGCAATGACTAACCAGGCAGAGTTGACCTTGTAATAAAACAGTGCGATCGCCCCTATCACTACAATTCCAATCGTCCACCAATCGATGATTGCTGCTTGACCGAGTTGCCAGGTGACAACCGCCATCAACCCCAACGAGGCCGCATTCACTCCATCTAAAAAGCCGCTTGCCCAAGGAGATTGGCGCAATTTAGGCACCCAGGGGTTGATGATCGCCACCAGCACAAATGCTGGGAGAAAAATACCGATCGTGCCTGCGATCGCCCCGACATTGCCCGCCAATAGATAGCCCACAAACGTAGCGGTCGTGAATACGGGACCAGGGGTCAACTGTCCCACCGCGATCGCGTCCAGGAGTTGTTGGGAGGTGAGCCATTGCGTCCGCTCCACCAGTTCTCGTTGCAAAAACGCCAGCAACACGTAGCCACTACCGTAGAGCACCGACCCAATTTTGAGGAAAAACAGAAATACCTGAATCCAGTTAGGCGATGGCGACGTGCCAGCCCCACCCCCTACCTGAGCCAGCAGACTGGGAATGGGCAACATCAGGGCAGAGGTGGTCGTGCTGCCAGCACGCCCCCAGGTTCTAATCAGCATGACAGCGACTCCAGCCAACACCAGCAGCAAGATTTCGTCTACTCCCAGGAAAAAGGCAACAATAACCGCCAGACCTGCCAGGATAGTTGGGAGATCCTTCGCAGCGGATTTACCTAATTTCCAGAGAGCCTGGAGCACAACCGCAATAATGATGGGCTTGATGCCATAGAGGAGCCATCCCAGCTCTGGCAACGCTTGATAACGGGCATAGAGGGCAGCGATGATCCACACAATCACCATGGCGGGCAGGATAAAGCAGGAACCTGCGATCGCCAATCCCCATAGCCCTGCCCGCTCATAACCGATGTGAATCGCTAACTCGGTCGAGTTTGGACCTGGAATTAAGTTTGTCACCCCCAGCAGATCCAGCAATTTTTCCTCGGTGAACCACTTGCGCCGTTTGACAAACTCATCGTTCATCATGGCGATATGGGCAGCCGGACCACCAAACGCGATCGCCCCTAGCCGAAAAAAGCCAATTGCCAGTTCTCGGAGTCGTTGTTGTTTCTGATGAGGTTCCAACGTCTCATAGCGAGGAGACTCTTGCACTTCGGTATTGTCAATTTCGTGGGACATAACTCAACGAATGCGATCGCTCAGATTTACATCCCAACTCTTTCACGTTTTTTAACTGGATTCAATTAACAACGGGTTAACCCAGGCAGTGCCCCTTTCCTACGGCAGAAGCGAATTCAAATGCAATTGTGATATTCCTGACACAGTATTAAGCAATCTGGTGTTCTGCCACATTGTCCTTTGAATGATTGACAGCGAGTTGGGAGGATATCGTATGGTGTGGATACCGTTGAGCGATCATCCCATTGGGGAAGCCGCTTCACACCGCCTGAGCCAGTTGCCGCTGGTGTTAGCAGGACCAATGTTGCGGCGCACGGAACCAGGGGCGGTGACAGTTTGGGTCGCACTCAAACACGCCTGTGAGGTGACCTTGCAGGTCTATGCCACTCAGGAGCAGGGACATGAACTCGATCGAGTGCTGCTTGCGGGTACTCGTGAGACGATCGCCATTGGGCAGCATTTGCATATCGTTGCAGTGACTGCCACCCCGGTGGCAAGTAACATCCTGACGCCCGATCGCCTGTATGCCTACAATCTCAGGTTTAGTCCTCTGGAGTCAGCCGCTCAAGAAGATGACCTCCGCTTAGATTGCACTCTGCTAGAGGCACTTCAGATGCCGTTTGGCTCCGAGGAGCCTGAACATTCCATCAGCTACTTTCAACATCGGTTACCAACCTTTGCCCTCCCTCCGTCTGATCTCAACCATCTGAAAATTGTGCATGGCTCCTGTCGCAAACCCCATGGCAGTGGGCCGGATGCCTTACCTCTGCTGGATTACCTGCTGGAGCGCAATAGCCATGACCCCAACACCCGCCCCCATCAGCTTTTTCTCACGGGTGATCAGATCTATGGGGATGATGTGGGTGACCCCTGGTTGTGGCTGTTAACCGATATTGGCGATGCGTTGTTGGGTTGGCAGGAACCGTTGCCCGTTGAGAAGGGACGTGTGCTAATGGCGAAACACTGTTCACCAGGACAGCGTAGCCAATTGGTTGAAATCAAGGCGGGGTTTACGGCTGGGCTGCGAAATCACCCAGAATATGCAAAGAGCCATCTACTGAGCTTTGGGGAATATTGTGCCGCCTATTTGTTAGCGTGGTCGCCAGTATTGCATCCAGCGAGGATTCCCGATGAGCCACCGCATGGTCTAGTGGGGCGATCGTGGCGACGAGAAGCAAGTGCCATCCGAAAATTCAAACAACAGCTCTGGCGAGTGCGTCGGGCATTAGCCAACACGCCTACCTATACGGTGTTTGATGATCATGACATTAGCGATGATTGGTATCTCAATCAAGCCTGGTGTTTGCGCGTGCTGGGTAAACCGTTGGGCAGACGAGTCGTGCAAAACGGGCTACAAGCCTATGCTCTCTTTCAAGCGTGGGGCAACACACCAGAGCAATTTGCTGGGGGGCGATCGGGCGAGGTGTTAGTGCGGGCGATCGCCCACTGGTCAGCCTCTCAAGGACGAGATACTGTGGCGGATCAGACCATCGCCGCACTGGTCGGGTTGCCACCAACCAATCCCTACACCGGGTTGCCCCAGTTTCAACGAGACGGAGAGGCATTAATTCTCGACCGTGACCCTCGTGCCCTCGATTGGCACTACACCGTACGGGGCGATCGCCACGAAGTGGTCGTGTTAGATACGCGAACCTGGCGCGGCTATCCTGCGGATGAATCGCCTAAAGCACCTCCCATGTTGCTGAGTCCGACTGCCTTTAAGCGGCAACTGCAAACTCCACTGCAAGAGGGTGACACGCTGAACCAATCGGGCAATTCTCACGTTGATCTGACGCTGGTCGTTGCACCAACCAATCTCGTTCACATGCGGGCGATCGATTGGGTGCAACAGTGGGATCTCAAGCAAGGAAACGTGTATCAGAACGATGTGGGCGATGCCTGGAACCTGCACAAAGGTGCGTTTGCAGCGTTACTGGAGGTCTTATTTCAGTGGCGCGATCGCGTTGTGGTGCTCTCAGGTGACATCCACTATGGCTATGCCATCCAACTCAACTATGGGTCACGGTCATCTGCTCCCACAGGTCAACCCACGGCAATAGCAACCCCGCAGGTCTTGGCGCAACTCACCTCCAGTGCCTTCAAAAACGCCGAGTGGAAAACGCAAATTATTCACACCAGGATTAAAGCGATCGCCCCGGAACCTCCCCAATATTGGATTGGCTGGCAATCTTCCCAGTTGAAGCACCTGCCCAATGCTACGGTTGCCCAACAAATTCACGCCAGGTGGGGCAACTCCAAAAAAGCCTGGATGGCTGCCATTCATCAGCCTGCCAATCCACCAGACTGGTACTACTGCCTCACCTGGATCAAACGTCAACCCGCTCAATCAGTGCTGCGGGTGCTGCCATCGACCGTGACTCAACGGGGATGGCTGCATCGGTGCATCCGGGTGATCACCTGGTTATGGCGCAACCGTTGGCTTCAGGAGGGCAATGAGGTCGTTGGACTCAACAATTTAGGAGAGGTGCGGTTCCACTGGTCTGAGGTTGAGCCTAAAACCGTGATTCAAGATCTGTATTGGCGTGCCCCCTGGCAACCCCAACAGGTCATTTCCAGTCGATTTGAAGTGCCCCTGACGGCTGACCCAGATGAATCAGTCGCTGCACCTCACTCATCCTCCATTGCCGAGGGGGCGGTGACGTAGTAGAGATTGCGCCCATTGGTTTTGGCGCGATATAAGGCTTGATCGGCAGCGGCGATCAAACGCTGAGGCGTTTGTTGCAGGGTGGGAATGGTGCTACAAATGCCGAGGCTAATCGTGACGTATGAACTGATGCCCGAAGCGGCGTGAGGAATGGCAAGTTGGGCGATCGCCTGTTGGATCTGCTCCGCCATGTAGATTGCTCCTTCGATGGCTGTATTGGGTAGAACGATGGCAAACTCCTCACCCCCATAACGCGCCACAAAATCTGCCGGACGTTTGGCGGTTTGAGCGATCGCCAGGGCAATTTGTTGTAAGCAAATGTCTCCCGCTTGATGACCGTAGTAGTCGTTGTAGTTCTTGAAGTAGTCAATATCACACAGCAACAGCGATATCGCTACCTGATCGCGTTTTAGACGGTGCCATTCTTGTTGTAGATAGGCATCAAAATAGCGACGATTTGCCACCTGGGTGAGGCTGTCCATCATGGCTAACCGTTGCAATTCCTGGTTAGTTGTCTGCAACGTTTGATATTGCTCTGATTGTTGAATGGCGATCGCTACGTGTTGTGACAACTGCTTCAGCACGTCAACTTGGCTACGTAGCCACTGACGCGGCGCAGAGCAGTGTTGCACTGCAATCAGCCCCCACACCTGGTCGCCCTGCACGATCGGCACGACCAAATTGGCTCGGACTTGCAACTGAACCAATAGCTCGACATAACAGGGGGCAAGGGCTGCTCTTTGAATGTCGGGAATATTTTGAATATGTCCCTGAATGTAGGCATGGATGCAACGATCCAGGCGGACGCACTCATCGACAATGACCTGACCTGCCAGGGACATCCACCCCTCGCCAACGGACTCTGCAATCACCGTGCCCTTATAGTGGTCGTCAAAGCGATAGATCAGCACTCGATCGGTCTGAAATAGACGACGAATTTCTGCAACTGCCGTGTTGAGCGTGTCATTTAGGTCGAGCGATCGCCGAATCTGTTGGGTCATCTCAATCATCAATCGCTCCTGCCCTGCTTCTTGTCGCCGAGATTCTAGAGCCTCTGTACGATGACTGGCATCTTGCAGTACCAACACGCTGCCAATCGTGCTGCCCTCTTCATCGACGATGGGAGATGCCGAAGCACAGACCAGGTGTTCTGAGCCATCCCGCCGCAATAGGACACAGTTGTCGAACAACAGGACACGAGTCTGAGTTTGCATCGCTGCAAAGAGTGGATTGGCGATCGCCTCATCCGTGACACCGTTTTTGAACTGGAGAATCTGTGTGGCAGACTGACCCAACACCTCACCAATTTGCCAACCCGTCAATGCTTCAGCAGTGGAGTTCATAAAGGTGATACGCCCCATTCGATCCGTTGTGATCGTTGCATCGCCAATGCTGCTCAGGGTTGTCTTCAACCAATACTGGGCGATCGCCAACTCCCGCTCAACTTGATGACGGCGGAGCGCAGTCTCAATCGTGACTTGTAATTCCAACCGATTAAAGGGTTTTAACAAATAACCAAAGGGGGCAGCCACGAGTGCCTGCTTGAGCGTTTGATCATCAGCATGAGCCGTGAGATAAACGACTGGAATTTTAAATTGATCCCAAATGGCTTTCGCTGCCTCAATTCCATCCATCGCTCCACGCAAGCGGATGTCCATTAATACGAGGTCAGGTTGAGTTTCACCAACGATTTGTATGGCTTCTAGAGCGGAAGCGACATTCGCTACAACAGTATGGTCAAACAGTTGCAAGATTTCCTGAATGTTCCAGGCGACCACTCGCTCGTCTTCAACGACTAAAATCCTTGCCATACATTCCCACAGCGATTTAGAGCATTAGGCAGCTTATTGTGATAATTTGCTTCAAAATAAATAGAGACAATCTTATCTTCTTGAGAGTCGTCTATATATCAGGAAGAAGAATATACTCTTTAAGAGTAAAATTAATAGTAATAGCTCTTAAACCCTGAAATTTTTCTGCTTGAGAATAGTTCATAAAAAGACCTCAAGTATTTTGGGCTGAGTCGAAATAAGTTGCCCTAGAGGTTCTTACTCAGTTCAATATTTTGCCTACCCAATAAAGTAGCATCAAACACATCGGTCATCCTCCTTTCTGATTGATACGGCTGTCGTTTGATTACGGGAGCATCTTCAGAAATGCTAAACAGGAGCGGTGTTGTTTGACACACATTAGTGTTGGGGAAAATGCACCTATGGTTTCACTGTGGTTATAATATACAACAAAATAACTTGATTTCTAATACAGTTTAGCCAAAGATTCTATAGGTAAAACTCTAGGATGAACAATATAAAATACTTCAGAAATTGGAGTCAAAAATATGGCTTCTTTGATAAGAGAAGTTACTTTAAATCTGTAGTCTTTACAACGATTAATTAAATAACTTAACCTCGTAGCTCCTCAGATTTCTATTATACGAATTGACTCTGTTCAAGCTGATCTCAATACGTTGTGACTCGGCGTTGCTGAAATGACAAATGATACGTAAATTCCCAACGTGAGCGAGACGCTCACCCTATCGGGATCATCACAAGGGGGTGCGAGCATCTTGCTCGCGATTTCATATCCTCAATCAGCAACGCCCGTTGTGACTCAATTGCTACTTATGTGTTGATGCTAATTATATTGATGTCAATCTATCGCTGTACAGAGTTGCTCCGTTATAGAGCAAAGTTCCTTCACGTTTCTGAATTGAGAGAATGTGTCAGAGAGAGAATTGATCACCTGGATGTAAAGTTTATGTCACCAGAGCGGTGTGGATTGGAAATGTCACCTTAAACAAGGTCTGCTCACCTCGTTGAATATCAATTGAGCCTTCGAGTTGCTCGACTAATGTCAGAATTAATCGAATTCCCATAGAGGTGTTGTGTCCCTCTAATGTAAAGTTTTCAGGCAAAGTATCACCATCATGACCCACAACTAGTGTCAGTAGATGTTCTTGCTCCTGCTTTAAGGTGATATATATCTGTCGCGATTGACTCTTTGATAATCCATACTTAAGAGCATTCGTGACTAGTTCATTTAACATCAATCCGCAGGGAATTGCCTGTTTCAAACTAATCACAATTTTGGGATCAATATTAACACTCAAGGAAACAAAATCAGAGTGGGTTTTGTAGGTAGAAAGTAGGTGATTTGCTAGTTCGTGAGCATAATTTGCAAAGTTGATTTCAGCAAAGTTTTGAGAGCGATAGAGGCACTCATGCACCAATGCCATTGAAAAGACTCGACTGCAACTATTGGCTAAAATTTCTCGCGATTGACTGTCATGGGTACGGTTAGCTTGTAAGTCCAGCAGACTAGAAACAATTTGCAGGTTGTTCTTAACCCGATGATGAATTTCAGATAGAAGAACTTCTTTTTCTTGCAAAGAAGCCCGGAGTTGATCGGCTGCTTTTTTGCGATCGCTAATATCTTGCCGTACCGCTAAGACACACGTTTCTCCTTCTAAATCAATGATCTCTGCTGAAAACAAAACAGTTTTAACATCACCTAATTTTGTTCGTACTTGAAACTCTGAATTGTGTAACCGCCCAACTTGATTGAGTTGCGTGACAAACCAATCGCGATCGCCCCCTTGTTGCCATAATCCCAGGTCAAGGGAGGTGTGCCCGATGACTTCTTCTCGTGTGTAGCCATAGTTCTTTAAAAAGCTGTCATTAACTTCTAAAAACCTTCCATCCGAAAAGGATGTAATCGAGATGGCGTCAGGGCTACACCGAAAGATCTTAGTAAACTTTTCCTCTGACTCCTGTAAGGCAATCTTGATCTGATCAAACGCCTGCTGGACCTGAGTTGCCATCTGATTAAACGACTGCGCCATGATCCGCAGTTCATTGACGATGATTTTGGAGTCGATTTGTTGGTTGAGTTTGCCACTGGCGATCGCTTGGGATGCATCGCTCAAGTGATGCATAGGACGGGCAATACACTCTGCCATCGTGACACCCAGAGTAATCGCCCCTACCAGTGCCCCTGCGCATAACAGCATGGTCATGTGGGCATTGGAAATAATGTCCTGAGCAAATGCCGTTTCTGGTACAGTCAGCACAATCAACCAATCCAACCCCCATTCGGTTTGAAAGGGTGTGATTTCAACATAGTGGCGATCGCCCCAGTGCGGGAAATGGAATACATTGCTCCACCCTGAAGATGCAGGTGGATGCTCGTTAACCTGCATCACAAATTGCTGTTGCTTGTCAATTTGAGCCAGATTGCCAACGGCCTGCCGAATCTGGTTTAAGGGGGGGTGGCGATCGGTATCAGGACTGACCGATGACGCCGCACGATTGGTTGAACTTGCCACCATTAAGCCGTTTCGCTCAACGATATAGACCTCGCCAAAGCGATTGGGCAACAGTTGCTTCAAAAATAGATCGATTTGGTTCAGATTCAGGTTGACCGAAAACACACCCAATGGGCGTTCAGTCTTGGGGTCAAGTACGGGATAGTAAGCATTCACGGCTAAAGTGGACTCATTCTCCAGGTGAAATAAGTCACTCCACCCCGGTTCCCCCGTCTCAATCGCCTTAAGATACCACTGGCTCTGCCGCACATCATCCATTGAAGTTGTCTCTAACCGTTGCAGGCGATCGCCATCAGCATCAGATTGATAAATCGTGGCTTGATTGGGTGTGTCAGCGTCAACTGCCACTAAACGTAACCCCTGCTGGCGGTCAACCGATCGCCAATCGCCCCGCTCCGTTGCAAACGCAATACTCGTTACGGTGTCAAACTCAGTTAACTGAGCCATCAGGTGTGGCTCCAGCGTCGTCATCTGCTGGGGATCAATCTGGTTCAGGCGAACTGCCGTTGCATTGAGCCGATTAATCTGATGAGAAATTTCTAACCGAGTTGTGAGAGCCGCATGGACGCGATCGCTCAGTTGGTTAGTTAATTGACCTGCCAGATTGGCAACAGCCTGATGCCCACTCTGCAACGACAAATAACTGACCAAGCCCACAATTGCAATGGTTTGAACCACAAATGGGGTAATCAGAACTGAGCGCAATGGCACTTTTTGGGGAATAAGACCCCATTGATGAAGTCTGACAAACAAGTCATGCAGCATAGGGGTGGATCTCAATAGGACACAGCTTCTGAATGCTTTTTGTCTATTGATTCAGACGGTCTGACTATTTATTCGCAATCGCAAAAATCTGGTCTGCCACCCTGACTCAGTCACCACTTCTGAGATCAACACTTCGCTTTTCGAGCGCACGAGTTTAGGAAGTTGGGACAATACAAGCCGCGTTGATGAATAAGCGACTTAATCTGGCAAAAACACTGTACTCAAAACTATACAAAATGTTTTGAGTAAATATAGAAAAAAGTTTGGGATTAATAACCTTCTGGGCAAAAACTTTACATATATCTTCTGATATATAGCGAATGTAGCGATCGCCATTCAAGGTAGGGCAGAGGAATATGCAGCATCTTAAACCTGACATTAGGTACAGCTTGCGCCCTGGCTAAGAAAACACCCGCTCTCCGCCTCACCATTCCTCTTATGGAGCGGTCGAGTCCTCCTGAGATCGCAACTGTAAATAAACGAGAACCAAAGTTGCAGCTAACAAAATTGTGGCGGCAGCGGCGGCATAACCAAAATCAAATTGAGCAAACGCCTCATCATAGATGTAGAAGACTAAAAGATTAGTAGAGTTCAACGGTCCTCCGCCTGTGATCACATAGGGTTGCTCAAAACTGCGTAGGGTAAAGATCGCTGTCGTAACAGCCGCAAAAATCAGAGTAGGACGCAACCCCGGTAGCGTGATGTGCCAAAACTGTTGCCAGCCATTGGCTCCATCCAGTTCAGCCGCTTCATAGCGATTTTGCGGAATGGTTTGCAGCCCTGCTAGAAAAACGACCATGTTGAATCCCAATTGTTTCCAGATGCTGAGCACGATTAATACAGGCATTGCCCAGGTCGTGCTACCCAACCAGGGAATCGGATCAAGGGCAATGGCCCCCAAAGCCGCATTAACGGGTCCATCATTTTGAAAGAGCCAGCGAAACCCCAACCCCACTGCAACGAGGGATGTAATCGAGGGAATAAAGTAGGCAGTCCGCAATATCCCTCGAAGTGCGAAAGCACGATCCAGCAGCACGGCTAACCCCAGCGGAATTGCCAGACTGGGAATCAATGTGGCGAGAGTAAAGTAAAGCGTATTTCCCAGCACTTGCCAAAAGTCAGGATTAATCAGCAATCGCCAATAATTTCTTACCCCAATCCAGCGAACGCCCGCACGGGTGAAACTGCCCTCTGTAAAGCTGAGATAACCCAAATAGGCGATCGGGAAGAGCACAAAGATGCCTAACAAAATTAAGGCAGGAGCTAAAAAAGCCCAAGCAATCAGAGTTTCGTTAGAGCGGACAGGGCTTGACCACTGACCATGGACCATGGACGATTAACCATTAAAAACTGCTGTAACAATGGTAGGGTAAGCATCCATACTGTGTAATTCTTTTTCGATTCATGATTTCTGATGTCTCGTCAGTCAGTGTTGAGCCACAGACGATACAAAACAGTTCCTCCAGTGCGGTAACCGCTAGTTTAGTGTCACCCGATATTGCCGCGATCGCCCCTCATTTTTCAGAGCCACCGTTGCGGTTGGGGGTGATGGCATCGGGCAGTGGCAGCAATTTTGAGGCGATCGCTCAAGCGATTGCGGATCAGGAACTGAATGCCCAGATTCAAGTGCTGGTGTATAACAACCCTGATGCAAAGGCAGCGACCCGCGCTGATCGGTGGGGCATTCCGAAGGTGTTACTGAATCATCGCGAATTTGAGAGCCGAGAAGCATTGGATGGGGCGATCGCTGAAACCATGCGGCAATATCAGGTGGATTTGATCGTCATGGCAGGTTGGATGCGGATTGTCACCGATGTGCTGATTAACGCCTTTCCCGATCGCCTGCTGAATATCCACCCCAGTTTGCTCCCCAGTTTTCGAGGGGCGCGCGCAGTCGAACAGGCTCTTGCCGCAGGGGTCAAAATCACAGGCTGCACGGTTCACCTGGTGCGTTTAGAAGTCGATAGCGGACCCATCATCATGCAGGCAGCCGTCCCAATCTTACCGAATGACACCTTTGAAACCCTGCACCAACGCATTCAAGTGCAGGAGCACCGCATCTTTCCAGCGGCGATCGCTCTACTTGCCCATCACTTTCATAAAGGGAAGTCCATTTAATTACCCTAAAAGTTCGATAGCGACAATTCCACCTTCGATTGCTTCAATCTGAAGCCTAAATCCACGTAGCAGGCTCATCCCCACTAAAGGCTCTGCCTCCGATTCTGCCACATCTACAACTTGAATCTGACCATCCCAAATGACAGTTGCACGATACATTTCAAAAACAACTTCGCTACCATCACCCAATGTCCCAATATCACGAAATATCCAGGGCAAGCCAAGTGATTGAATTGTAGATGGCGGAAGACATAGAAAACCTGTAAATCCTGTATCAATCAACGCTTCAACCATTTGTTTTGGAGCATCGGCAGAGCCAACAGCAATCCGAATGATGGCTTCACAATTCTGATTTACAAAGCCTTGCATCATACTGGACGTTTTAGGCTCCGCGAACCAAATCGATAAACTGCACGATGCCCAATCCGAATTACCCAGGGCTGGGCATCGGGGTATCGCTCGTAGAGCTTGTCAGTTGCCATGATTGGCGTGTCTGCAACTTCAAAAGCCCCAGTTTCAATATCGATTGCCACAATCTTTCCATGATTGCCAGCTTCTACCTGTGGACGGACTTGAGATTCATAAACCTCAGTGCCACGCTGAGCAAATTCCTCTTTACTGTAGCGAGGTTGACGAACTACCATCGATTTGACTTCACGATAACTTTCTTAATCTCAATTCTAACCGGAGCAATTTATAAGGTTTCTAAAGGATTGTTATCTCATTAATTAACAATCAAACTTTTACCGCACCAATCGCAAATCTACCTGTTTATTGTGTTCTCGATGAGCAATTACCTTGCAATGAACTCTCTGACCAACCTGTGGCCATTCAGAAATATCTTCTGGTAAACCAAATGAGTCACAACCAGAGCGCGTAGCAACGTCTATGATTCCACATAACAGATAAGTATTGCGATTGGGATAACCTAGATTCACAAAAACACCAAAGGGGTTAATCCTTAAAACTTCACCCCAAAATTTGTGCCCAATTGGAAACCTACGCTTTATCTGGTTCCATTGTTCTTCTTGTCCTTATAATACAGTCCATTTTGGGTTGTTCTAACTGAAGATTTAGCAACATGGCAAGGTGATCAAGAGGCTAACCTTTCAATCTTGCATTATTCAGCTTCTAGCACTTGCTCGACCGTCAACGATAGCTCTGGAAAGGTTTGAAGTTGAACGCGATCGCCCCCCAAAAACTCAGTCGCCTCATACAAACCTTCGATCGAGTTAAATACTGTGATTTTCGAGCTTAGGGGATCGACCACGACATATTCGGGGATTTCCCGCACGTTATATTCCAATCGTTTAGCCCGGTAGTCTACAGTTTTAGTAGTTTCAATAACCACCTCTACAACCAAAAAGGGAGCAGGCTCATTCAACTCAATCACGGCTTCACGGGTTCTCAGATTGCGCCACTGTTCTAGAGAGATCACCATTACATCAGGGATGCGAGAGGTATCCCAACGCCCCCCACGAGGCGATCGAATACCCACTGTCATCTGTTTAGATGTCCATTCCCTTCCCAATCGCTTAATTTCAGCGCGAAAGACATCGTTCAAAAACTCTGCGATCGCTCCGTGTTGTCCCTCTCCCAAACTCATAGGAACTAGCTCACCCTGCACCAACTCATAACGAGTATCTGTACCGTCGCTGTAAGTCAAATATTCTTCAAAGGTGAGGCGTGTTGTAGTAACCATTTTTCTAGCGATTTACCATTGACTACTAACCCTTGATCAACAATTGACTATGAACGATTGACTATTAGCCATTGACCATTGACCGATTGACCATCACTAAACTTGTGTGCGATCGGTCAAAATCTCGTAGCCTTTGTCAGTTACTAACACCGTGTGTTCAAATTGCGCTGAGAGGGAGCGATCGACTGTAACCACTGTCCAGCGATCGGCAAGGGTGCGGGTAAATTTTGAACCTACATTGAGAATGGGTTCGATCGCCAGGGTCATGCCCGCTTTGAGTTTGACATTGGGCATCTCATGCGTGCGGTAGTTAAACACAGACGGTTCCTCATGCAAATTGCGACCCACACCATGTCCGGTGAAATCTTCAACGACCTTAAAGCCATTTGCTTCGACGTGATCTTGAATCGCGCCTGCAATATCCAATAAGTGATTGCCTGCTTTGACTTGCTCGATCCCTTTGTAGAGAGCTTCTTCTGCCACTTGAATCAGCTTAGCCGCAGCGGGAGTCACTTCACCTACGGCGATCGTGATGCAGGAGTCACCGTGAAATCCGTTGTAAAACGCACCCGTATCAACCTTGAGGACATCCCCCCGGCAAATCACCTTTTTGCGATTGGGGATGCCATGCACTACTTCGTTGTTGATGCTGGCGCAGATTGATGCCGGGAACCCGTGATAGCCTTTGAAGCTGGGAGTTGCACCCATCTCGCGAATGCGCTTTTCGGCGTAGTCATCCAGATCAGCCGTAGTCATTCCCGGTTGCACCATCTCTGAAATCTCTTTGAGCACCGTTGCCACAATTCGGGCAGACTGCCGCATGATCTCAATCTCTTGAGGTGATTTAATTTCAGCTCCCCGGCGTTGTTTTTTAATCCGAGGTCCAGGGGCAGGTTGCGAGAGGATGCTAGTCAAAAAATTCATGGATAGCAGAGAAATGGCAAGAAGTGAGCAGAGGCACAAATGCCCCTCTCTTAAGGTAGCTCAGTTTTGCCTGATCCATAGCTAAGGACGGATGACCAATTCTCCTGTCATGCCTGCTTCAGTGTGTCCTGCGATTGGGCAGTGAAGTTCATAGGTGCCAACCTTTAACGGGGTAAAGAACCATTCGGCGATCGCCCCTGGTTTTAGCTCCAGTTCGTGAATCGCTCCTTTGATTTCGACGTTTCCGGCTTCAACTTTTTGCGTCCAGATGCCATCGGCAAAATCTTTGGCGGTGAAGTAGTGCTTTTGGGGACTGGGGTTTTCTAACACCAGCTTGTAGCGTCTGCCTGCTTCTACATCAAAGTGATCGGGGACGTACTTCAATTCCCCTTCGGGAGTGCCCAACTGCACATGCAACTCGGTGACCATGCCCTGATTGGCGGGTAGGGCGATCGCCATATCGCTGAGATGCGGTAACGAACCCAGCGCAAGCACCACATTCAAACAGATGACTAAGTTGAGCAACCAGCCAAATCCCCTCTGCAATCTCTGCCACAGCATAAGCACCGTCCACCGCTACAGCCCTAGATTGTAACCTGAGTTTGGGTTCAAGGATTGCGGTGGTTGAAACCGCCGCTATCGCTACCGCCACTTGATCTAGGACAGAGGGGGTGTTGAGGCTGCGCCCCCAGTCAGGGGTGGAACCCCTGCACCCCGTTTTAACCCAAGTGACTACGGCTATAAGTCCTTTCAACTTTCCAAAGCCTTGAAATTGAAGACTTTGAGCCTTTTTCAAGAGGCTTGACCAGTTTTAATAAGGCTTGACCCGCCGTACTTGGAACCAATGCGAAGCGCGCCTGTGGGTGAACCGAGACACCTTCTGCTAGGGAGTTTGGGGGAGAATCCCCCAGTGCCTGGTTTTCAAGTCGATCAACGCAACCGAGTGTCTACTTGGGAGAAGCAGAGATGTGTATAAACAGCAGATAGTTAATGGTGAGGATCACGATGCGGCATCAAGGAATGAGGTTTTTCTAACCCATGCCGTTCCATCAATTCTTGATTACCCATAATGTGTTGGGGATCACCATCTGCCACAATTCGCCCTTCATCCATCAAAATAACGCGATCGCACACTTCTAAAATCAACTCCAAATCATGAGCGGAGATGAGCAATGTCTCTTGCGATCGCTGCAAAAAGCGAATTAACCGACGCCGAGCCCGCAAATCTAAATTGGCAGACGGTTCGTCATACAACATGATCCGGGGACGCATAGCTAACACTCCAGCGATCGCCACCATCTGTTTTTCACCCCCAGAGAGGTGATGAGGTGGACGATGAGAGAGGCTTTGTAACCCCGTGAGGGCGATCGCTTCTTGAACACGCAGATCGACTTCTTCCGGCGGTAACCCCATATTTTGAGGACCAAACGCTACATCGTCTCGCACAGAAGCCGAAAACAGCTGATCGTCTGGATCTTGAAACAGTAAGCCAATTTCTGGGCGAAAATCTCCCGGCAGAATCGGCTCACCAAACACCACAATTTCGCCAGAGATGGGTTTCAAAACACCACAGACCAATCTAAAAAAAGTCGTTTTACCACAACCGTTATGACCAATCACACCAATGCGTTCTCCGGCTCTGATGTGCAAATTGATGTCCTGCAAAACGTTGGGTTCATTGGGATAGCAAAAACATAAGTTTTGGATTGCAATTGCCCATTGGATCTGCTCCAGTGAATTACTGACGTGAGAAAAGGGTTTGATGGAAGTCATATTTTGCAGACGAAACTAAAGAATTTCTGCCACGACCAAACCAGTCGCGACCAGGAGCGTAAACACTAAACCAGCCCCGCTCCAGGTGTTTAAGGTTGCTGGGGATGAGGTTGGACTCGCATAAACTGGGTGAACTTTAAATTTTTCGCTACCATACCCTCGCAGTCGCATAGCTTTGTAAATTCTTTCGGATTGCTCATAGCTCCGCACGAGCAATGTTCCGGCAAGCGACGCCAGAAGTCGCAACTCATGCAAATCAGGCACAAAGGGCAGACGTTTTGTTCGAGACGACTTACCAAATCCTCTCAGCCGCATAGCCTGCTGCATCGTACTGAGATTGGCAGCAATGTCATAAAGATAGCGATAGGTCAGCAGTGTCATGTCAGCAATCAAACTGGGTAAACCAAGCGATCGCATTGTCTTGACAAACGTCAGGAAAGGCGTTGTGCCCATCAAAATGAGCGCAGTTGTAATGATCGCCAGAAACCGACCAACCACCAGCAGCATTGCCAAAATGCCCTCCTGCCGCAGGGTCAACGCCCCCCATTGCCAGATCACCGTCTCCCCAGAGAAAAACGGCAGCAGCAAAATCACTCCCAGCAAAAAGAAACCGGGATAGCGCAACCGACTCAACAAAAAGGAGAGTGGCATTTTGGAGAGGAGATAGAGAACAGCGGCGATCGCTAACACCACAGGCACTAACCGCAGATCCTTGACGGAGGCAAACGCGAAGATCAGCACCAGCAAGCCAATCAGCTTAAATCGGGGTTCCCAACGGTGCAACGGTGAATCCAAATAGGCATATTCATCTAATTCAAATCTCATGCATTACCCTCGCCGCTCGATTAGTTCTGGTTTCACCCGTTGCAAAAACAGGACTAATAGCAGCGTAAAAGTGCCCTCAATCAGCATCAGTGGCAGGTGAGCCAGCGTCAGCCCATAAACCGCTGCTTGTTCCGTTTGAGCGTCAAATCCAGACGGAATGTTAGTAACCACCAGGAAAAAGAAAATTACGGCTGAAAGTCCTAAACCCAGTGCCCCAGCAAGAAATGCAAATACGTTAGTTGCTAATTTCTTACCCAACTTTTGCCTGAAGGCATGACGCACTTGAAAGATGTGATACGCCGCTAAGGCTGGAATGCCCATCATTACCGCATCTACCCCCAGGGTTGTCAATCCACCATGCCCAAACATAATCGCTTGAAAAAACAAACCCACCAGAATGGCAGGAAAGGCAAAATAACCCAACACACAGCCCAGCAACCCATTCAGCACGAGATGAACACTGGAAGGCGGGACAGGAATGTTAATCGAAGACGCAATAAAGAAGGCAGCCGTCAGCAAGGAAGCTTTGGGTAGTTCTTCAGTTGGGTCTTTCAGCCGATTGATCTGGCGCAGTGAATACCACGCCACAGGAGCGGCGATCGCATACCCCGCAATGCACACTGAAGCTGGGAGAATACCATCGGGAATGTGCATCGCTATTTTTTCCTGGCGATAAAGAACAAAGCTGTGCCAACAAACCCCCAAATCACGGAAGCTGCCATGAGCCCCTTCTGGGGCAGCGAGAGGTTGTCGCCGATGCCGGATGCAATCTGGCTGTTTGACTCGCCATTTGTTGTCGTGTCGCCCAACACTCCTGATTCCCCACCGATGGGAATAATCAAGATCTCGCCATGTCCCGCCTGCCTGACCTGTACTTCCCAATTTCCAGGGATCGAGGAGTCAGGTACAAATACAAAGCGACCCGATTCATCGGCAGTCCCTTTCAGCCAGGGGGTAGATGGATCGTCTGGAGAATACACAGACACTTGAGCCTCTGCCATCGGTTCGCCACTATCGTAGTTAGCCTGAAGGGCGATCGCTTGAGCCGCCTCATAGGTAATGCCAACTCCATGGGCGATCGCCTTCACCTGCCAACCTACAACCGAAATCAGGGCTAGAGGAATCACAAACGTTCGTTTCATGTCGCTAACCGTGTCTCCTCGCAATGCCCTTCCCCAACATGACCCAGGCTCGGCAAAATTTCGATCAATGTGTTGTAGTCCTCTGCCGAAAGATTCTGTTCCAGGTCAGACGTATCCGCTGTGAGTTCGCCCCCTTCAGCCAGATCGGCTAACGGCTGAAAGCCTAAAGCACCCGTATTAATCTCGTCCTCAGGAGGGGCATCCCCATCTCCAAATAAATGATCAAAGTGGAACGTTGCCTCTAATTCAGCCGTTCCACCTGGTTCTAAAATGCCCTTGCGTTCGTCACCGACAAAGTCACCACAGCTAAACGCTAGCTCTTCGTCTACATTCAGCGTGAAGTTAATCATTTCGCCGCCCTTGGTTGCAACTCCCTGAATCACCAGCGCATAACCACTTGCTGGACCACTGGGTGCATTCACCATCTGCCAGGAAAGAGCATTATAGCGACCTGCTGGGGCTTCTATCTCTTCCACCAGCAATGGCTCTGCGTTTTCATCTCCCTCTGCCAGGTCAATTGTTTTCACCTCCTCAACCGTGACCTGCTGCTTGGCTTGCAGGTCACCACCCGCTTGCGGGTCGTAAGGCGGATCAGTTTGATAAGCCGTTAAATCAGCCAGATTCACATAAAGATGTTCAAAGCTAATCTCCCAACCATCCTTGGACACAAAGCCTTGCCGAACAAAGTCTTCTCCATTAGCCCGAATTTGTAGAGTTCCTGTTTCTCCTGCTGCTTCAGCCTCCGGGGATGTTGATGTTGTCTGTTCCGTTTCGGGGGTTGTCGCTTGCGGAGTACTACCCGCACAAGCCTGAAGCAAGCCTGGCAGAATGAGAAACAACGCTGCCAGCTTCAAAGAGTGCTTTTTCATACCAAAATATTGACCCTACTGTCTGATTGACGGAAACGTTAGTTCTGTGGCCTAAACGGCTGACATTTGGCTGCTGAAGTAAAATCTGGTTCTTGCTTCTAACGAATAGCCTTTATGTTGCCACTGGCTGATGCAAGCACAGTTCTACACGGATTGGTTCAGGTTTTGCTCAAGTGACTGTCAGCCGCATCAGTAAGCAATCCATTAAGCGGGAGTTACACCAGATCAGTAAACGTCTCTTGCTATGAGAATTCAATCCTCACTGGGGGGATGTAACCGTAGATTTAATAAGGATTTAAGAGTTCATGCTCAGCAAGACTCACGTCTCTCGGTGTCAAACCGTTGTTGACCTGCCCTGTATGATGACTACGGCCTCATCTCAAATGATGGATTTAAAGGGATTTACCTCTAGACTTTGACCTTCTTCACAAGGTATTATTAGAAACTGTGTCTTTGGCAGTCCTATGAACGCTCAAGAAATTATCCGCTCCATTGAAGCGGAGCAACTGAAAGATAATCTGCCCATCATTCACGTCGGTGACACC
The DNA here is from genome assembly GCF_014697545.1 of Oscillatoria sp. FACHB-1407. Lineage (GTDB taxonomy): Bacteria > Cyanobacteriota > Cyanobacteriia > Elainellales > Elainellaceae > FACHB-1407. The sequence goes on from NZ_JACJSA010000003.1 coordinate 511,305, forward strand.
GTCAAAGTTGGCGTTGTCATTCAAGAAGGTGGCAAAGAACGGGTACAGCCCTATGAAGGTACAGTCATTGCAAAGCGCAATGGTGGTATCAACGAAACGATTACTGTCCGGCGGATTTTTCAAGGCGTTGGGGTTGAGCGGGTATTCCTGCTTCATTCACCTCGTGTCGCCAGCATCCAGATTATTCGTCGAGGTATGGCACGTCGAGCGAAGCTCTACTACCTCCGCGATCGCGTTGGTAAAGCAACTCGCTTGAAACAACGGTTCGATCGCGCCTTATAAGAGTGTCTATACCTGCTAAACTGGGTAAGAATCGCTGAGTATCCTCTCAGCTTTTGCGTCCTTAGTTCAGTTGGTAGAACGCAGGTCTCCAAAACCTGATGTCGGGGGTTCGAGTCCTCCAGGGCGCGCTTAGAGAGCTATGCTTGTTGCCCTCTACCCAGTTTATCTACTGCCTTTGGATCGTTTTCCGAATGTTATGATGAAAAAGCTCTGTTTTAAGGGCTTTAGAGGGGTTGAGACGGATTGTTCTTTCTTTAAGAGGATGCATCTGTCAATAACTACCCTGAGTTTTTAAGGCGACGGCACAGGTTGGAATAGCTTCCCACAGAAGCTTACGTTTGTTGTTTATGGTTTAACACTCCAATTTAGGAGCAAGTCATCGTGGCGAAGAAGGACGAAACAGAGACAAAGACAGAGGCTAAAGAGCCGAAAGCATCGCAAGATGCTCAGCCGGGATTTAGCGTCACGACCTTTCTGCAAGGCACAAAGGAAGAACTGGATAAGGTGGTCTGGCCCAGCCGTCAGCAACTGATCAGTGAATCTTTTGCGGTCATTCTCATGGTGACTCTCTCTGCAACCCTGATTTACTTAGTTGACAAGCTCTTCAGTTGGGGAGCTACAAAGGTGTTCTGATGATTGCCTCAGACGAATCCGACAATGTAATGTCCCCTGATGAAGATAACGAAGAGAATCTCCATCAGGCTTCTCGCTGGTATGCGGTTCAAGTTGCATCGGGTTGTGAAAATCGGGTCAAGCTAAACCTTGAACAGCGAATTGAAACGCTCGACGTGGCAAACCGGATTTTGCAGATCGAAATCCCCCAAACCCCTATTCTGAAACCCCAAAAGGGTACGAAGCCTAAGGAAGGTAGCGAAAAAGTCTTTCCTGGCTATGTTTTAGTGCGGATGGTGATGGATGATGACACCTGGCAGGTGGTCAAAAATACTCCCAACGTCATTAACTTTGTAGGAGCCGAGCAAAAACGGCGGTATGGACGGGGTCGAGGGCATGTTAAGCCTATGCCTCTTTCTGCATCTGAGGTGGAGCGTATCTTCAAACAAGCACAGGAACAGAAGCCAATCATCAAAATCGATATGGCGGCTGGTGACAAAATTTTGGTGCTCTCTGGTCCTTTCAAAGATTTTGAAGGCGAGGTCATTGAGGTCAGCCCAGAACGTAGCAAGTTGAAGGCGTTGCTCTCTATCTTCGGGCGCGATACTCCAGTTGAGCTGGAATTTAATCAGGTTCAAAAGCAGAGTTAGTGAATCATGGCAAAGAAAGTTGTTGCGATTATTAAGTTAGCGATTACGGCTGGGAAGGCAAACCCGGCTCCTCCGATTGGTCCTGCTTTGGGTCAACACGGGGTCAACATCATGATGTTTTGCAAGGAATATAACGCTAGAACGGCTGATCAAGCGGGTCTAGTCATCCCAGTTGAAATCTCAGTGTATGAAGACCGGAGCTTTACGTTTGTACTGAAGACTCCTCCTGCCTCTGTCTTGATTAAGAAGGCAGCCGGGATTGAGTCTGGTTCGGGAGAGCCTAACAAGAAGAAAGTTGGTTCCATTAGCAGAACCCAATTGCGCGAGATTGCTCAAACCAAACTGCCTGACCTTAACGCTAATGACGTTGAGGCAGCAATGAAGATCGTTGAGGGCACTGCCCGTAACATGGGTGTTACAATTACAGGCTGAGGATTACACTTCACCTGAAATTACTCATTTCATTTTTCAGTCAATAAACTTTTAGTGGGGGAGAGGCGATCGCCTCGTGATAACCCCAGGGGATGAAATTATGACCAAGAAAGTATCACGTCGCTTGCAAGAGCTACAGAAAAAAGTGGAAGAGCGGGCATATGAACCGTTAGAGGCCTTGCAACTCCTGAAGGAAACTGCCACTGCAAAGTTTCCCGAATCAGCCGAAGCTCATATTCGTTTGGGAATTGATCCCAAGTACACAGACCAACAGTTGCGGACAACCGTTGCCCTGCCCAAGGGAACCGGGCAAGTCATCCGAGTAGCGGTGATTGCGCGAGGTGAAAAAGTCACCGAAGCGACTAACTCTGGAGCAGACATTTCCGGCTCTGAAGAACTGATTGACGAAATCCAAAAGGGCATGATGGATTTTGATGTCCTGGTTGCTACTCCTGACATGATGCCTCAGGTTGCGAAGCTGGGTCGTTTGCTTGGTCCTCGTGGTTTGATGCCATCTCCCAAAGGCGGCACTGTAACCTTCGATATTGCTCAAGCCATTTCTGAATTCAAAGCTGGTAAATTGGAATTCCGTGCCGATCGCTCTGGTATCGTCCACGTTATGTTTGGCAAAGCAACCTTCACTCCTGAAGACCTGCTGGTGAATCTGAAAGCTTTGCAGGAAACGATCGATCGCAACCGCCCCTCTGGAGCGAAGGGGCGTTACTGGCGAACCGTTTATGTATCTGCTACGATGGGACCTTCCATTCAAGTTGATATCAACTCACTCCGCGACTTGAAATTGAGTGATGCAGCTTAGACATTTAGAGCTGGCTCAACTTATGACTCGGTTTGCTCATACAACATCTCAGCGTTTGCTGGAGGAATAAGTTTGTAACATGCCTCACAACTAAATACGCCAAGCCGGAGACAGCAGGTGCGATAAGCTTAATACCCTGCCGAGGTTTGCTCATTACGATCCCCAAAGATCTAGAAAGTTGTTTGGGCGTGAGTGCAAAACATCGAAACCCCGGTTCTTATGACTGGGGTTTTTGTTTGGTTGATGGGATTGGCGTAGAGGCAGATTTGATTTCAGGATAGGAACCCAACCATTAAGGAGGTGAGATAAGGAATGGGAAGAACACTTGAAAATAAGCAGGACATTGTTGCTGAGCTAAAAGAAAGCTTGAGCCAAGCCCAGCTTGCCATTGTGATCGACTACAAAGGTCTGTCCGTTGCGGAAATTACGGATCTGCGTAAGCGGCTGCGTCCGACAGGTACTGAGTGTAAGGTCACTAAGAACACGTTGATGCGTCTTGCGTCAGACAGTGATTCTAAGTGGCAACCGATTAGAGAATTCTGCAAAGAGTCCTCTGCGTTTTTGCTTGTCAAGGATGATGTGGCTGGAGCGATCAAAGCCTATCAAGACTTTCAGAGAGCGTCTAAAAAGACCGCGATTCGCGGTGGCGTGATGGAAGGTCGGGCTTTGAGCGAAGCCGATGTGAAGGCAATCGGTGACTTGCCCTCGAAAGAGCAACTCATGGGTCAAGTGGCTGGTGCTATCAATGGTGTGGCAACCAAATTGGCTGTGGGTATTAAGGAAGTGCCCGGATCGTTGGCGCGTGCTCTACAGGCGATCGCTGACAAAGATAAAGAAGCCGCATAGAAGCTGTGGTTCGGTTGGTGTCAATAGCATCAACAATGGCTATTCTGGCTGTTTGCTAATGAATAGCTGACTACCAAACTGATTACTTTTACAGGAGTTAACCTCATGTCTGCTACAACTGATGAAATTTTGGAGAAACTTAAGTCGCTGACTTTGTTAGAAGCGGCTGAGTTAGTCAAACAAATTGAAGAAGCCTTTGGCGTTTCTGCGGCTGCTCCAGTAGGTGGTTTCGCAATGGCTGCTCCCGTTGGTGGTGCGGCTGCTCCCGCTGAGGAAGTGGAAGAACAGACTGAATTTGATGTCATTCTGGAAGAAGTCCCTGCCGACAAGAAGATTGCGGTATTGAAGGCAGTCCGCGAATTGACTGGTCTGGGTCTGAAAGAAGCCAAAGATTTGGTGGAATCTACTCCCAAGCCTGTTAAAGAAGGCGTCGCTAAAGAAGCTGCTGAGGAAGCCAAGAAAGCACTCGAAGGTGCAGGCGGCAAAGTCGCTATTAAATAGTGAATTTGTACTTTTGCTCATTTTCTAACCAGGCAGATTCCTGGTGCAGCGTCACACCTTAATTTTTAGGATTGTCGGTGTAGCGTCTCGCTCACGGCGCGAGCAAGATGCTCGCACTACCCCGACTTTATAACTGTGATGCAACACTAGGTTGTCTGTTTGGATAAAGCTTCCTGAGTCGCCTCTGTCCCATCGAATGTGGCTACGGCTATACCCTTACAAGAAGCTGAAAAAAGCCTCGCATTGCGAGGCTTTTTTCGTATACCGCATTCGATGTCATACCAATTTGAATTGGCTTCGCTGCACATGATTCCGTAAGGGCGTTTCGCGAAACGCCCCTACCCAGTGATCGGCCACAATCAAACATTAAATCGGTATCAGATGAAACCAATTTAAGGTGTGGCGAGCAATTCTGCGGCGACATCTCCACAGGCACCAGCATCATTGCAGCTTTTCACGACCATTGAACCATCGGCTTGCGGTTGAAATAGGAAGTTATCAGCCGGATAGTCTGTTTTGGCAGCTTGAGTTGCCGAATCGGTGGGGTTGTATCCCAACACCATCAATCCACTGGGGGCAGACCAGAGTTGCATGGTTTGTTGCACGGTTTGTGTTGATCCAGCAGGTCCGGTTGATTTCACCGTCAATGTTCCAGTGACGCCCTGCATTAACAATGTCGCTTGATGAGATTGGTCGCCCAGAGTGTAATTGAGATTCCAGGTGCCATCAATATAAGTGTCTGGTGGGCTGAGTGACTCAGAAGTTCCAAACACGTTGGTCGTTTGCCCAGTGCTTTGTTCTTCTGGACTATTGGAGCCGTTGCCGGAGGGAAAATCATTGGAGGATGACTCAGGGGCGGGAGGCACAAAAATAGCGATCGCCGTAATTAATCCAACCAAACTGCCCCAGGTGACAATTCCCCCGATCGCCCAGTGGCGTTGATTGCGCTTAAAATCTTCAAGGCTGCGCCAACGGCGGCTCTTCCATGCCCATTCATTACCTTTGACACCCAGGACAAATCCACCCGCTAACCAACCTAGCATTCCAGTGACAAACCCCGACCACGAAAGCAAACCGATCCAAACTTGATTGTTAATGCACCACAATCCTGGCAGCAAAAATGCTCCCCAGTTCCATCCCGGTACCTCGTCTGGTAAATTCTGACGAGTGTCAGATGGGCTGATGCTTCCAGACGGAATCTGATTAAACTCGCCTTGTACGACATTGGGCTGGCTGGGTCGAGGTTGAGGAGAGTTGATGATCGTTGCGGGCAAGTCTTGAGTACCGGGAGCTTGGGCGATCGTCGGAGCCGCTACTGTGGGCGGAACTGAGGAACCGAGGGGGTGGCGATCGACAATGGGAGAACTGGCAACTTCAGCCGTTCCCTGTAACGCGACCAGCATATCTTGAGCTGTAGCATAGCGATCGCGCGGGTGGTACTGAATGGATTTATCCAGCACTGCCAGTAGATCCGCACTCATTGTAGGGGCATGCTGTCGCCAAATCACCTCTCCGGTTTGCGGGTCGAGATCCAACTCTTGGGGAAATTTGCCCGTCAACAGGTAAATCATTGTCAATCCCAGGCTGTAGAGATCGCTGGAATACATGGGGCGACCTGCTGCCTGTTCCGATGGCATGAACCCCGGTGTCCCGATGACAATTGAGCTTGCGGATTGCCCCTGGGAGTTGACCACCGTTCCCATCGTTTCTCGAACGGCACCAAAGTCAATTAGGACGGGTTTTCCGTCCCGCTTTCGCAAAATAATATTGTCTGGCTTTATGTCACGGTGGACGATGCGCTTGTCATGAACATAAGTCAAGACAGGCAAGATATCGATTAAAATCTGCTTGACCTGTGCCTCACCGACGATTCCCTCAGTTTGAATGCGATCGCGTAGGGTGACCCCTTCAATCCATTCTTGAATCAGGTAAAACTCGCCTGCTTCCGCAAAATAGGCATACAACCTGGGAATCTGGCTATTCCCATCCCCCAATTCCTCTAAAATGGCTGCTTCTCGTTGAAATCGCTCTTGGACTAGTTTGTAAACCTCTGGGTTGTTGGTGATGGGTTTGAGTTGCTTGATGACACACCGACGACGAGACGGCATTTGCGTGTCTTCGGCTAAAAAGGTTGTACCGAAGCCGCCCGATCCCAGGGTTTGGATAACTTGATAGCGATTGTTTAAAAGCAGGGGTGTCATATCAATTCTGTGGGTACAGGTTCTGCGGACATTTAATTTAGATAGTGACAGCCTATGATGCCCATAGCGAACTTCAAGGGATTCAACAAACTCTCCGGATTTTTACTTCAGGTCGAGCAAACCGCTTTCCTTCAATTTGGGGTTGAAGCGAATTTGCATTTGCACGCCTCGTTCAGCCAGAGCCGCCAGGACTTGCTCCTCCACTCGACGGGCTACTTGTTTCAGCAGCTTGATTTGGGCAAGCTCGTCGCCTGCTGCGTAGATCTGCTGTTCGTCACGGTTCATGCTTTGTTTAGCATCAATTGGTTGGCTCCACAAGGCTTCCTGTTCTGCATTGCCCACAGGGATAGCACCATTTTCAGCGATCCAGCGATCGCGGATTTCTTCTAGCACCGTGCGACTGGGGCGATCGATGGTGTTGACCTTGACCCAATAACACTGCTGAGGTTGTCGGACTAAGTGTTGCCGCAAACTCAATGCCACATCTCGCGAGTAGCCAATGAACTGCAACGTCTTTTCCTGATTAAAAATGGCGTATACCCCAACTTTGCCCTCCCAACCTGGGGTGAGTTGTCCGCTTTCATCGAGATAAGCGATGTAATCTAAATCGGCAAGTGCAGGAGGAGTAGAAGTCATAGCAATGCGGTCTGTCAGTCTAAGTGTTAAGGAGGTGAGGCACTCTCTCATTATCTTATGGAGCAATCTTATGGAGCAGGGTTTGATCTAAACTGAACGTGTGACGCACGTTAAGAAGGGTAAAGCTTTGCTAGACGAACAAGCGAAAAAGACGATGCTCCGCAAGATCCCTCATGGTCTTTATATCTGCGGAGTTAAGGATGGGGAAGACGTCAACGGGTTTACGGCAAGTTGGGTAATGCAAGCCTCATTTCAGCCACCGTTAGTCGTGAATTGCGTCAACCAAAAATCCATTTCTCACGCCATGATTAAAGCCAGTCAGGTGTTCGCCCTGAGTTTCCTGGAAGATGGACAAAAAGACTTGGCGCAAAAATTCTTTAAGCCCCTGCGTCGCGTTGGCAACAAGTTTGAAGATGTGGAGTTTTATCTGGGCGAGACGGGCTGCCCAATCATTTCGGACTCATTGGGCTTTGTCGAGTGCCGGGTCGTTGGCTCTGTCGAGCAGGGTGATCACACTGTGTACGTAGGCGAAGTGATTGCGTCTGGGATTCACCGAGAAGGCAATCCGCTCTTGTTGGAAAGTACAGGTTGGCAGTACGGGGGCTAGAAGCGAATGCCATTCATTAAAGTGCAATCGTCGATCGCCACACCCGATCGCACCACAGTTGAGGCGTTGCTCAAGCAACTCTCTGCTCACCTGGCAAAACACACGGGTAAGTCAGAGTCCTATGTGATGACCGCCTTTGAACCTGACGTAGCCATGACATTTGGAGGCACGACCGAGCCAACCTGTTACATCGAGATTAAAAGTGTTGGCACCATGAGTGGCACTCAAACGAAAGCCATGAGCCAGGACTTTTCTCAAATTGTCACCGCCACACTGGGTGTGCCTGCCAATCGAACCTATATTGAGTTTGCCGATGCAAAAGGCATGATGTGGGGTTGGAATGGTTCAACCTTTGGTTAATCTAAAAGCCTTACTGTTTGATCTGGATGGGACGATCGCCGATACCGATCCCATCCATTTCCAGACCTGGAAAGCCGTTTTGCAGGAATATGGGGTCGAAATCGATCGCCCCTTTTACCAAGCTAAGTTTAGTGGACGGTTGAATCCGGCGATCGTCAAGGATGTGTTGCCCCAGTTGTCTGCTGAAGAGGGGCAAGCCGTGAGCGATCGCAAGGAGGCAGACTTTCGCCAGCGAGCCACCCAGCTTTTAACCCCAATGCCGGGTTTGATGGAGGTGTTGACCTGGATGGAACATCAGCAATTTTTGCGGGCGATCGTCACCAATGCCCCGGTGGAAAATGCCCAATTCATGCTGCAAACCTTGAAATTAGAGGCGATCTTTCCGCTCGTGGTGTTGGGGCAAGAGTTGCCCAGAGGAAAACCAGACCCCATGCCCTATCAGGTTGCGCTGGAGCGGTTAGGGGTGACGGCAGAGGAGGCGATCGCCTTTGAAGATTCGCCTTCTGGGATTCGCTCGGCGGTTGCAGCGGGCATTCCAACGGTTGGCGTTGCCTCCACTCATGCCCCTGAAGAACTTGAAGCCCTGGGAACTGTTTTAGTCGTTGCTGATTTTACTGATCCACGTTTACTCGATCATCTCCAGATTTCGGCAAGATCTATGTAAGGGACAAGGGAGTGGGGAGTAAGGAGTAGGGAGTGAAGCCGTTCATCCTTCAGCCTTTATCCTTCATCCTGCCAAAAACTGCCCTTCTCAGACTTCATTTAACACGCCAGTCAACTTTTCTCAGATACTAGAAGAGGTTGTATTTGCCTTGGGGAAAATTGGGATGCTGTCAAAAGGCTTTGAAGTAGAGATGTATACTGGCACGCCCCAAGGCGATATTGTCGGTTTTTCAGATCGGATTGTGGCGGATTTGCATGGGTTTGCCCGAGAACCTGATAGCCGCAATGTGGAATATACAACTCCTCCCCTGTGCCGCTATGAACGGTTGCTGTGCGATCTGGTGCGCCCCCGCCAGCAATTGCGAACCTATTTGCAAAAACTGGGTGATTACACCCTCATTCCGGGGAGCACCCTGGCGTTGGGTGGAGGCGATCGCTTCTATCGCTCTGACCCGGCTAATCCTTACCACACCTATATTGAGCAGACCTACGGGACGACTGTCGTCACTGCCAGCATTCACATCAACATTGGCATCAGTGACCCTGATGTATTGATGCGTGCCTGTCGTCTCGTGCGGGTGGAAGCACCGCTCTATCTAGCTCTGAGTGCCTCATCTCCGTTTCTCAATGGGGAAATCACTGGAAGTCACTCCACTCGCTGGAGTGTGTTCCCAAAAACTCCGGCGGAGGTGCCGCTGTTTGAAAGCCACGCACATTATATAGAGTGGACTGAAGCCCAGTTGGCATTGGGCACGATGCAAAACGTGCGCCATCTATGGTCATCGGTACGCCCCAACGGCGATCGCCGCCCTTACAATTTGAACCGTCTAGAACTGCGAATCTGTGATCTGGTTTCGGATCCAGTGTCACTCCTGGCGATCGCTGCCCTGTTAGAAGCCCGTATCCTGCAACTGATGGAAAACCCACTGCTCGACCCGCTAGTGAATAGCCAGTTGCCGTTATCAACTCGGGCAAGCGATCTGGTTACTCTGACGGATGCGAATGAGTTAGCTGCGGCGCATCACAGTCTGGATGCTGAACTGAAACACTGGAAAGATGGTCAGCCGATTCAAGCACGAGATTGGGTGGATCAGCTCTATCACGAGGTGTGGGCGATCGCCAAAAAACACGGATTTAGTTGTTTCTTGTTGCCGCTCCGGAAAATTTTGCGAGAAGGCAATGAGGCGCAGAAATGGCTCAAGCTGTGTGAGCAAGGGTTAGACCCCCAGGCTGTTTTAATGCAAGCAATCCAAACGGCTGCAAACGATGAAGCGGCTCTTGCCAGAGAGTTATGTCAGCCATTAGTAGCTTGATGGAGTCAAAGGTATATGAATTTCCTATGGGAACTGACAAAACCATAGGGAAGTACTATGTCAACTGGTCGCATTCCTTACCACTCAAGGGTTTGATGCTGTTGTTCATTCTGAACGGTCTGCTTTAAACAGTAATCAAATCCCAAAATTTCTTGATATGAGAATAATTGATAAAGAAAAACTATAAGAGCGAGGTCTTATATCCGCTCATTTCTAAATCACTCATCTTAATTTCTTATCGTTCAACGTCATGCCGCACGTGGTTCTTGTTAATCCAGAAATTCCACCCAACACGGGCAATATCGCCCGAACCTGCGCTGCAACTGAGACAGAGCTGCATTTGGTGGGTCCATTGGGCTTCGAAATTAGCGATCGCTATTTAAAAAGAGCAGGTCTTGACTACTGGGAATACGTCAAGCTCCACTACCACCCCTCATTTGAGGCTTTTCAGGAGTTTTACCAGACTCAGGAAGGACGGTGGATTGGGTTCAGCACTTCAGGAACTTGTAGTTATATACAATTTCAGTTTCAACCTACGGATTGGTTACTGTTTGGTTGTGAAACAAAGGGCTTACCCCCATCGGTGCTCAGTCATTGTCATCACACGCTTTACATTCCGATGACGCAAACAGGAGTTCGTAGTCTCAATTTGTCGGTCAGTGTTGCCGTTGGTTTGTTTGAGGCGTATCGTCAGCTTGGCAATTTGGCGAACGTCCCATCTCGCTCTGCCCCGTTAAACGCAGATTGCTCATAAGCTTGTGGCTTTTGAAGTGCTGAGAGCATCAGTTGCCTTAGATACGCACTGAGTTCAGCGCAATATTCATCTGTTATCCAAGTTAAAGGCATTGAAAATTGCACTTATAGCTACTGTCTCGACAGTTGCTATAAATTGGGCGATCGCGTCGGTACTTTCTGCTCAGTCCTCAGCATTTTGCTACCGCTGCGGTTTCAACCCACAATCTTGATTCCATCAGGTTAAAGAAGGATAGATAGCAACTGTCGAGACAGTTGAGAAAAGGAGACTGGCGATGACAGGGTTTCCACTCCTGCACCCGTCCTAACCAACCTTTCGGTTGCTATATATGCATTCATAGATATGCAGTCATCTGCTGATGAATAGCTGTTCATAACCACCCGAAAAATCCTTGCAGCCAACCAAATCCTTCAATTTATTTTTGATAGAGCGAATGATCGCACGGGAAATAGATGTGAGATTCAGTGCTATGGGCTACCAAAATGCATTGGTTGCTATAAGAAATTTCTATAAAAATGCTGCCTGTAAGAAGCGGCTCCAAAAATATTGTGAGACTGATTTTGCCGCTTCCTGGGCTTGTTTTCAGATGATTAAAGTTTTCCTAGCTAACACGAAGGTATGTGTTAAATTTGACGGGTTTGAGTTTTAATCTTCGTCGCTGTGTGTTAGCGATGCAGGAGTTAGAACAACTGGCTAAAGCCAAATTTCGGTTAGATCCCAGTTAGTTCAGCGGATATGTAGCAAAGGTTCCGGAGCTTTGGTCAATGCTATGAATGATTAGAAAAAGTCGAGTGATTTAATTTTCTTACTGAAGCGAATTGAGTTTAGTAAGTTTTACTCGATCACATCGGATGGCGACTGGGGTAAACTAAGCCCGTGATGATCATTCAATTCCATGGGTGCATTGTTGTTGAGTAACATAGCGGCAACTTTTTCAAACGATTAGTTTTCCCTAAAGTTACAGTATTGAATTTTTTTTTGACTGGTGTAAGCTTGTTTAAGTCAAAGAAGCAGGGTAATCTTACCTAGTCATACGACACTGTCGGTGATCTTAGTCTCATTACCTTGTGATTTGTGTCATTGACTGGTGATAGATTGAGTGACTCAAGGACAGTTAAACGCTGCTCATTAGGAGGTCGTTCTTTGAAACGAGCATTTCCGCAGAAGGTTAAGCCTGTTTCCTGTGATCCGTTCTCGGTTGAGATTACGGCAGGACAGTCTAAGCAAAACCCCACAGGAGTAAATCGTAAGGCTCGCACCTCTGCCGCCATGATTGGTTTGGCACTATCCATGGGTGCATCCAGCTTATTGTTGCCACGTCAAGATGATGGGGCAGCCGCCGCCGAGCCTGTTGCCGAGTCAACTGTCGCTGTGACCCCTCTGGCTCAGCAAGTTGCTACTCTCCCCGGCGCGGTCCAGGCTGATTCCGCCAATACGATTCCTGTTTCGTCGAGTACTGATGTTGAGCATGTTGTTCAAGAAGGTCAAACCCTCTGGCAACTTGCCCGACTCTATCGAGTCAGTGTTCAGACGATTACGGCTGCTAACGGTCTTACTTCTAGTTCTACAATTCGTGTTGGACAGGTTCTCACCATTCCAACCTCGGCTCAGGTTTCATCCCCAGATTTAGCTCAAAGCTGGTCTGCCAACTCTGAAGCTGAAGCTAAAACAGAGCGAGATCAGGCATTGAGCCGCCTACGGCAAGAACGCGATAAGTTGAGAAATAGTCTGGCGGAGTTGAGGAGTGAGGAATCAGGACAGCTAAGCGCAAATCCTCCTAAGGCGGGGCAGCAGTCAGCGGCTAGTCCATCAAGTGAGTCTGTTTTATCCCAACGCCCGATCGCTGAGATTCAATCTCAAAGCTCGGTTGTGGATGGGTCTAATGCCTCTAACGTGGTAGTGCATCAGGTCAAGCCTGGTGAAACATTGGGGGCGATCGCCCTGTCTTATGGGTTGCCTCAGCAGGTGTTAGCGTCTGCTAACCGCATCAGTGATCCTGACTGGCTGAGAGCTAATCAATCTCTCATCATCCCACAAGCGTCTTCGACTTCGGTTACGCAGCCTTTAGTGACAGTGCCGACAGGTCAAGTCGATACAATGCCGTCTGCCGCAGAACAGTCTGGGCAAGCAGAAAGTGCTGCTGACTCTGTTGTTTATCGGGTCAATCCGGGTGACACCTTGGGAGAAATTGCCAATGTCTACAACATTGCTCAAGTCTCCTTGATGGATGCTAACGGTTTGCAAAACCCTGATTTAATTGTGGCGGGTCAGGTACTGCGGATTCCGATGCCTGCTGTTGAGCAAGTTAAAGCTCCAGAGACGCCATCGGTTGAGTCGTCCGTAGAAGTGGTTGAGCCTGCTACTTCTGAGGAAGAGCTAGTCGCGGCAGTTGCTACTCCTGCTGTGTCGGCTTCTGATCTGGCACCAACGATCGTGACTGAACCGACGGTAGTCACTGAAGCGGATGCAAACACTTTTAGTGATGATATCTCGGAGCCTGTTATTCCTGAGCCAGTTGTGGCTGGTGAAGATAACGTTCCCGCTGATGAGGCAGATCAAGTAGCTGTTGCACCTCTGAGTGTCTCTCCGAGTGCTGTTGTTGAATCTGAGGTATCTCAGCCCGTCAACTTTACAGAGAACTTGATGGCAGAGATTTTGGATTTGCGCGATCGCTATCGTGCTCATGAGGTTGATGCTCCAACTCAGGCTGAGTCGGTTGCCGCTCAAGAGCCAGTAGTAGTTGCAGCAGCTTCAGACCTGCTTTCAGTTCCTTCAACCAACATCACAGATGTGGTAGTGGCTGAGCCAGAATTTAGCTCATCCCAGTCTCGCGAAGCCGTTGATGCACAAAATCCTGAAGTGCGTCCAGTGGTAGCACCGGAACGCTCTCAAGCTGAATCAGAGCCTGCTCAATCGCAGTTAGTGGCTGTTGCTCCATTGGGATCTGAAAACTATGCTCCCCTGGTGCAACCTATCGCTGGGCAAATGGTTTCCCCCGATCTGCCACCTCTACCGGATGCAGAGGCTTACCTGCCAAATGGTGCCCCTCGCTTTGATGGCTTTATCTGGCCTGCACAGGGCAGATTGACCTCTGGCTATGGCTGGCGTTGGGGCAGAATGCACCGGGGCATTGATATTGGTGCGCCTGTTGGCACCCCTGTCTATGCGGTTGCTGATGGTGTGGTTGAGTTTTCTGGTTGGAACTCTGGTGGCTACGGCAACATGGTAGAAATTCGCCATGCGGATGGTACGATGACGCGCTATGCTCACCACAGTCGTAACCTGGTACGTGCTGGGCAACGGGTGGAGCAAGGGCAACACATTGCGGCTGTCGGTAGTACGGGCTATAGCACAGGTCCTCACCTGCACTTTGAAATTCACCTGCCCAACCAAGGCACTGTCAACCCGATCGCTTATTTGCCTCGTTAGTCAGTCAGTGATGTGTGATTGATCAATAACTGGTGTGAGGGGAGTGAATTAGCTCCCCTTTGTGCATTTGTCTCAAAATTGCTTCAAAACTTTTTGTAGAGATAGCGATCGCCCCTCTGAATGTGCTAACTTGATAAAGTTGAAAATTCAGTTACATACTGATTCTTAACACGTTACTATGTAACGTCTGTGTATATTTGGCTCAGTAGCTCAGTGGTTAGAGCAGGGGACTCATAAGCCCAAGGTCGCAGGTTCAAATCCCGCCTGAGCCATCTTTTTACTCAAAACTGAATCCTCACATCCTGGAGTTTGCAAGGGATGTGGGGATTCTGACTTTTGTAAACCATCTCTGAAACTCCCCAATCATCCCTAATATCCCCTCTAGTTTTAGGCAAGATTTAGGCAAATGATTGATGGAAGACTGGCACAGGCAAATGGAAGGCTGAAAGCTGCAAACGTTGGTGTAAGCATTCAGGTTTGGGAATCGGCTCTACCTCCGTGCAACCTTCCCACCCCGACCTGATAGCCATAAGTCTGCTCCGTATCAACAACGCCTGCCGCTGGGTTATCATGCCAATCCTGCTGGTTTGAAGCTGGCAGAGCAGGAGGCTCGCAAAGTAGGGGCACTACTGGACTGTAAAGAGTTTGATTGGACTCCTTATCTCAGGCATGAGATTCAGCCCTCTGTCATGGTGTCAGATTGGATTGAACGATTTGAGCGTGATTATTTTACGAGACGCGATCGCAATCCTCAATCAGAAACAACCTGGAAGGATGACTATGTGAAAGTTTTTAAGCGGTTGCCTCAAGACCAGGTGCTCACAGTGGAAATGTTGACAGAGGCGATCGCCTCTACTGCTCCTGACACTCGTAACCGCAAACGATTTGTTTTTGTTTGTAGTAAATTAGCGGAGTTTGCTGGGTTACAGGTCAACTTTGCTAATTTGCGTGGAAAGTACAGCCCCAAACAGGTACAGCCACGAGATTTGCCATCAGATGAGTTAATAACGACTTGGCGCGATCGCATCCCTAACCCACTGTGGAAGCGAGCATACGGGCTGATAGCCACTTATGGGCTTAGACCCCATGAGGTCTTTAAGTCGTCGTTTGAGCGGTTTCCAGTGCTCGCTGTGCATGATGACACAAAGACCGGATATCGACTGGTGTATCCCTTCTATCCGGAGTGGGCTGAGATTTGGGATTTAATGGGAGAGTTACCACAGGTTACGGGAAAAAACAATTCAGCGATAGGAAATCGGGTCACTCATGCATTTGCTCGCTATCGCGTTCCTTTTGTCCCCTACGACTTACGCCACTGCTGGGCAGTTCGGACGATTCGGTTTGGACTCCCTGACACTCTCTCAGCACGGCAAATGGGGCATAGTGTGACGGTTCACACTGAGATTTATCACGCTTGGATTACTGCGGATGAGCAAGAGCGGATGTATCAAATCTTGATGAGTCGAAGCGATCGCCCTTCTCCTCCAACGACGTAACTCTTGAGCAGTTTCTTTCTGTGACGTGAATGCTCATTTGAGCAATGAGTTTATGCTAGTGGTCTGCCAAATCAACTTTGCCGGGTTCAATCGTAGGATATAGTCGCCCTAATTTAACTCGCGCATCAGTCGTTGCGAAACGCCAATTCACCGTTG